>PCSL01000037.1:0-2791 GCA_002772325.1 Chloroflexi bacterium CG23_combo_of_CG06-09_8_20_14_all_45_10 | reverse complement strand
TGGCGACGAGGTGATTCACAGAAATAATATGGGGATAGTGTGAAAAGCAAGAAAAGAAATAACTTCAGGAAAATGATTGAGGGGTGTAAGTGAGTAGCAGGCTTGCAGATATCTTTAAGGACAAAGAGCTCATGGCTAGAATACAAAGGAAACTGCCTTACTTATTTAGCATTGCTGAACTAGAGAGCTCCCGAGCAGGAAATGTTGGAATGGAAGTTGGCTCGCTCAGGGAAAAGATAATAGTAGCTTTACTCATATATAAGTTTGGAGAAGGGAATGTAGAAACTGAGATTCCTGTTACTGAGCCAGAGGTTGATCTGAAGTTATATGGGCAACCCGTTTCTATCAAGACAATCACACGTAAGGGGTTTGCAGGAGTTAAACTTGTATGGACGGTCGATACTCAAAAAGTAAGAGAATTTCGTGAGAGTTATTATCCTCACTGTGACATTTTACTCGTACAAATTAATTGGGATGCTGAGGGTGGATTTTATTACTTACCTTTAGAGGTTCAGAGGAAAGTGTTTAGGGAGATTGGCAGCGAAAGATATATTAAGCTTCCTAAGCCGGGGACAAATCCCCGAGGTATAGAAATTGCCAAAGAGGCATTAGAAGCTTTAGTTACAAATAATAATTCTAAAGTTATTGAGATATTCTGGCAAAGAACGAAAATAGACTATAATCCATTCAAAAGATGGGTTGATCACTGGAGGGAAGAATGAAGGATAAGAGGGGTACTAAGACAAGTTCATTTGGTTCACCAGGACGGATAAATCATGATTCCACTCGATTCTATGCCAGTAAGCTCTATGAGGGTCTACCTAAAGAAGAAAAGAGCAAATATATAGAGAATCCTATTCCTCCTCAATATCTGGATAGAATTTTTTGCAAATCAAGTGAAAAGATGGAGGAATTGCCTGATAATAGCGTTCACTTGATGGTTACATCGCCGCCCTACAATGTGGGCAAGGAGTACGACGAAAACTTGACGCTTGGGGGATACAGAGAATTTCTGACAAGGGTGTGGCAAGAGGTTTATAGAGTGCTTGTGCCGGGGGGGAGAGCTTGCATAAATATTGCCAACCTAGGGAGAAAGCCATATATCCCCCTGCATGCCTTTATTGTCGAGGATATGCTTAGGCTAGGTTTTCTCATGCGCGGAGAGGTTATCTGGAACAAGGCTTCAAGTTCTAGTCCTTCCACAGCCTGGGGGAGCTGGCTTTCTGCAGCTAACCCGACGTTGAGGGACATTCATGAATATATTATGGTTTTTTCTAAAGGAACATTTACGAGAGGGAAGCAGCCGGGTAGGAATAGTACTATATCCAGAGAGGAATTTCTGGAATTCACTAAAAGTGTATGGACATTCCCTGCAGAGCAAGCAAGGAGCATCGGGCATCCTGCGCCCTTTCCTATAGAGTTACCATATAGGCTTATTCAGCTCTATACTTATAAGGGAGAGGTCGTCTTGGACCCCTTTATGGGAAGCGGGCAAACAGGGTTAGCTGCGATAAAAACAAAACGACACTACGTAGGTTATGATATAAATGAGGAATATGTTAAGTTGGCTGAGAGGCGAATCAGAAGGCTTAGATACGTTCAAGATGTCCCCTCCTTATTTGATCTTATAGTTAAGGAGAGTGAGAGTGAATATAGGTATAGGCAAAAGGCAGTTTGAAGCTGAGAGGCAAAGTTCTTAAGCTTGGAAATATTGATATGGATGTGATCATCAGGCACGCTACTTTAATAATATGGTGATATTATGAAGCCACTGTAGAAGGTGAGATAATGTTAGTATTTATTGACGAATCTGAGTGGCCTAAGCCATCTGCCCTAGGGGGCTATACAGTATGGGCAGCGGTAGCCTTGCAGCCACAGCTAAGCAAAACCTTTTCCAGAGAAATTTTCAATTTGGAGAGAAAATTTTGGCGCATTAGTGAACCCCATGAATTTGAGATTAAAGGCAGAAAGTTACTGAATAGGCGAGCACTTACTAGTCCCAAGAAAATGGAATTTATAGAGGAAGTCCTGAGCCTTTGTAAACGCTATCAGCTCCTTGCCTTCGCTGTTGGCATGCACCAGCTTGGAGAGCCGATGCTTACTTGTTTTGGCACTGAAGAATCAAGAATATTCAGGGTATATCACTATCTTTTGGAGAGGGTGGAGGCTATGATGCAAGAAAACTATCCTGATGATATGGCAACAGTGCTTCTTGATTCAGGTGGTATAAAAACTGATAAACGCCGTGCCATCGCCTTTGGCAACTTTCTTTATGGGCACGAAGCAGGGAAAAGGATGCAAAGGATTGTGGAGACCCCTTTCTTTGTTGATTCCACGCTTACGCCGGGAATCCAAATAGCAGACCTCTTTGCTTATGCCCTAGCACAACAGAATTTGGGGCGTAAAGAGGCAAAGCTAAGAGAAATTTATGACAGGATCAGGGAATTGGAGTGGCGAAGCAATAGAGTTGATGTGGAGTATCCTATGAGGGGGTTCAAGTTTATTGAGTTACCGGAAAGACTAGCTAAGGAGGAAGAAAATCAATAAAAAAGAGAACTGGCGACTTCCTCAGAAGCCCGCAGCATTGCATATTAAGCAACGCACCAATTCTCTATTCATTAACATTTTGGCGCATAATGTTGATTTTGTCAATACCCCAGTCATATTTTGTTGATGTTATAGGATTTTGTCACCCTTAATTGTCAAGGGAAAATGTCACCATGAAAGAAAGGGTGACATTGAACAAGAAGGAACAGAAGAGATTAATGGTACTAAACCAGATAGAGCGAGG
>PCSL01000035.1 GCA_002772325.1 Chloroflexi bacterium CG23_combo_of_CG06-09_8_20_14_all_45_10 | reverse complement strand
CTGGGAGAATGGTCATATAGGATCATTCAACGGAAAACTGAGGGACGAGCTTCTCAACAGGGAGATATTCACGATGTTAACCAAAGCAAAGGTATTAATTGAGTCATGGCAAATGGAGAAATACGAAATCCTAAGCACGAAATGCTAAACAATATCAAAATTCAAAACTCTAGCTAACCAAAACATGAGGGTTTTGAATTTAGAGCATTAAGATTTTAAATTTGTTTAGGGTTTAGATATTAGGATTTAGGATTTAAGTTGAATATGAGTTGGTATAATTTATGGGAAGGGCACCCTGGCTCACAATATGAGTTATACCAAGCAGATTAAGCCCGTGGATAACCATGCTCACAGCGATAGCAGCAAGAAGTAAGCTAAATACTTTAGACACTGCCTTAAGTCCACCTTGTCCCATGAATCTGGCAATCCGGCTGCCTAACAGGAAGATACTCCATGCGACCAGCATATTCAGAGCAAAGGACAACAAAACTATACCGGTGGGGAATTGAGTTACTAGCAGTAGCAGGGTTGTTATTGTCGCTGGACCTACTGTGAGGGGTGTTCCAATAGGAACCACGGCTACCATTTCTTCTTTGGTGGCTTCTACTATCCGTCCAGTCGTCATATATTTGATGGAAAACACCAGAAGTATAAGGCCGCCAGCAACGGCAAAGGAGCCTACTGAGATATCCAGCACATCCAGGATGAATTGGCCAAAAAACAGGAATACCAAACCGACCACGGCTGCGGTCGCTGTAGCTACATGAATCATCTTCCGGCGCTCGCGCTTGGACATATCTTCGCTTAGTGTTATAACAAAGGGTAAATTACCCAGAGCATCAATGACTATGAAGAGGGGCACAAACGTTAATGTTAAAGACTGTACGAAGTTACCCACGATGCTTTGCCTCCTTTTTCTCTTGGTATGATCGTAACTGCCTTCGCAGGATCAGTTTGTCATCGCCAGGTGCATAGAAGTCAGGAACACGGGCAACCGTCTCGTAGCCATGACGGATATGAAAGTGCCTGGCTTTCTCATACGCCGATATGGATGATGTCTCGATGATAGCTAACCTCCCCTCAACCTCCCTGATGTTTTCCTCTGCAGATTTCAGGAGAGCACTACCTATTCCCTGTCCCTGCTTATCAGGTGCGACTGCCATCCAGTAGATGTCCCAGGTTGCATCCGTTAGCGGTGTGGGCCCGAAGCAAATATACCCCGCTACAACTGAGTTAAGCTCACCCACAAGGATATGATATCCTGACCGGCACGGGTCACCGAGGTAACTGTCAATGACCTCTTCGGCTACAACTAACTCAGAGGGTTTGAATTCCGGAGTGTTGCGCAGCACCTGCATTATGCTGAGTTTGTCTTCTCGAGTCATAGGACGGATGTTGATAGCCACTGTCGTTTCCTCTCCAGAGCTAATTGTAAAATCTTCTCAATGAGCTGGGCATAAGTCATGCCGGTTGCTTCAGCTTGGCGTACCACGCCAGAGTCGGGAGAAACATCAGGATTGGGATTTACCTCGATGACATTTAGTTGTCCCTCTTGGTCCATCCGCATGCCCACTCTGGCATAGCCCTCGCAGCCGAGAACTCTGAAAGCTGCTACTGCCGTTCTGATAATGCGTTCCTGTTCTTCAACACAAATCTCAGCCGGGCATATCGACTTGGTGCCTTGAAAGTACAGGCTATCGGGTTCCCACTTGGCTGAAAAGGTGACAATTCTGGGCATTCCGGGAGGCAACGAATAAACTATTTCAGATACAGGCAGCACGGTGCACTCCGAACTACCTAAAACGGCAGCATCGAACTCGCGCCCATCGATGAATTCTTCAACCAGGGCACTCCCACCATAAGTGTTGCTTACCAAGCTTACCTGCTTTTCCAGAGCAGCAAAATCATTTACTATGCTGTCTGGTGACAGGCCATGGCTGGCGTCCTCGCAGCGGGGCTTCACAATGCAAGGGTAGCCTAGCTGGAACATATGTAGTGTCTCGGGGTTCAGTAGCTGGAAATCCGGTGTCCGGATTCCAGCGGCTCTGAGAATTACTTTCGCCTTAGCCTTGTCGAGAGCCAGCCTCAGCCCTGATCCTGGACAGCCGGTACAGGGTATCCCCATTTCCGATAGGATCTCCGGCACTACGGCTTCAGTTTCAGGGTAGCCACAGAAGCCCTCAAAGAGGTTAAACACCAAGTCTGTATGGAGAGCTCTCAGTTTTCTTTCAGCTAGCTCAAGCGGCGGCACAAGGGGAACCCGGACCACATGACAACCAATCTCAAGCAAAGCCTGATGCACTGCTTCCTCTGCCTCAAGAACAGCGAGCACCGCTTTTTCTTCACCAACCGCGTCATAGCGTGAAGGACATGGTTCATTGTAGACGATAGCTACACCTTTACGCATTGCGGGTACCTCGCAAGGGCAGCGTCAAGCACGGCGCATATCAGTTCCTGGTGAGTCCACCCCATCCTCTTCGCCATAATAACCAGGTCACTATGGGCACCCAATCCCGACAGAGGATTTATTTCCAAGAAGTATGGGACTCCATTGGAGCTGACTCTGAAGTCCAGCCGTGCGAAGTCCCGGCATCCCAGAGCCTCAAAAGCGTTGAGCCCAGAAATTTCTAAATTCCGCAATACCTTTTGCTCAAGGCGGGCGGGGCACTCATACTCAACTAAATCCAGGTAATTACGTTTCAGCTCAAGCGAGTAGATGAAATAGCCATCCCTTCTTTTTGGAAGTATGCGCATCGTACCCAGTACTTTGGGCTGGGAATTACCTATAATTCCCATGGTAACCTCATCACCTGCGATGAACTCTTCCATCATCACTGGTTGCTGGTAATGTTTGAGCAACTTCTCCACAGTCTCAATCGCCTGCTTTTGATTGTCCACCACTGAATTAAGACGAATACCCTTACTTGAGCCTTCATAGGCTGGCTTCACAATCGCTGGGAAAGGAAAATGGCAACAATCTACCTGACGGAACTGTTGGCTGTCAGTTATCACACACCACTTCGGAGTGCGCACTCCTGCCGCCGCAATTAGCTTTTTGGCCAGAGGTTTGTCCAGGCATGTAGCAAGGCACTGCGGGTCTGAACCTGAATAGGGTATGTCCAGCATCTCCAGGATTGAAGGCACCTGGGCTTCTCTGCTGCGGTAATTGCCTCGTCCTTCGGCGATATTGAAAATGAAATCTACCTTTTCGTGGAGAATGTTGTCGAGAAACTCCCTGCCACCACCAAGCATGACTACCGTATGTCCTCCAGCTTTCAGAGAGGCACCAATCAGCTCCACGGTCTCCAGGGAGTCATATTCCTCAAAAGCATCATCGCAACTAGCTTGCTCTATTGCCTTTGCTTCTTTAAGATCGTATGATAGCCCTATCTGCATTTCGAGCTCCTTCTAACTCGAACTTAAACTCAACACCATCGTGGATACCCACGGTGTCACCGATTGGACTTAGCGCTTCGGCAGGTGATTGGTGGCACGTTGGTTTTCCGGGGTTGCGATAGTGGAATATGCGGCCCTGGTAGTTCCTCAACACCAGTTCATCTTCAGTCTGCGCCAGCACGTAATTTGGCTGGAGAGGAACTTTGCCACCGCCTTGGGGCAGGTCTATCACGAAAGTAGGCACCGCCAGCCCTGAGGTATGCCCGCGCATTCCCTCGACTATCTTTATGCCGACCTCCACAGGTGTACGCAGGTGTTCAGTACCCCGCACCTCGTCACACTGAAAGAGGTAGTAAGGACGTACCTTTATCCTGAGAAGTCCGTGACATAGCCTCTTCTGCGCCTCAACGGAATCGTTTACGCCACGCAGCAGGACAGACTGGTTGTTTACCGGAACACCACTCCGCACCAGGCGGTCACACGCCTCCGCAGCTTCTGAAGTTACTTCCCTGACATGGTTGAAGTGGGTATTAAACCATATGGGCCCGTATTTAGCCAGCATTGTACAAAGGTCATTATCTATACGCTGGGGCAGTACCACAGGAAATCTGGAACCAATACGAATAATTTCGACGTGTTTTATTTTTCTTATACTGGATATGATATCCTCCAGCCGGCGAGTTGAAAGCGTCAGTGGATCACCGCCAGAGATAATGACGTCCCTGATAGCCCTATTCTTGCGTATGTAGTCCAGCATAGCTTCGACTTCACTGGGACTGCGAACCCAGCCACCATTTCGCCATTCTCTCTTACGAGTGCAATGACGGCAAAGCATGGGACATATATCAGTAAGTACCATAAGTACCCGGTCTCGGTAGCGGTGGACAAGTCCAGGCGAAACGGAGTCTTTTTCCTCACCCAGCGGATCATCCGTACCCATCGCCCCCATGGTTATTTCCAGAATGGAAGGTATCGCCTGTTTTCTTACCGGGTCATCTGGGTCATCGGGGTTGATTAGTGAGAGGTAATAAGGCGTAACCGCGAAGGGATAACGCATGCTTACTAGCCTCAGTTGCGCCTGTTCCTCAGGTGATAGGGGGATGAATTGCGCTAATCGTTCGACGCTGGTAATTCTATTCTGGAACTGCCACTTCCAGTCATTCCAGGTTGCATCGGGGATATCTCCAAAAAACCTGTGTCTATTAGTAGCTTTTTTACCTGGAGGTTCTTCCTCCAGATTCCCACAGAGCCCACGTTCTCCAGGAGGTTCCTCTTCTGCCTCGTTGCTAGTGTAGCTTTTGATATAACGTTTCTCTACCCTGGAGGTAGATTGGCTTTTCATGGTTATTGATGGTGTTTTCACCTTATTTTTGTCTCCTGTAAAATCAAGTTTTTATATGCTGACTCAGCTAAATTTTTAGCGAAACTTTATACAAGTCGCATTTTATATTCCTTTATTTCTTTGTGTCAAAATGATTGGGAAAAACTTGTCCTAACATTTTATTCCTGTTATAATATATAGGAATTATGCTTCATGACTCAATTGTACACCATTTGCAAAAGTTGTCAATAGGTTTTTTACCATAATTAGAAGATTTTTTCGAAGGGATAAAAGTGTAATTTCAGCAAGGGGAGGTAAGTATGCCAAGATGGAAATTTGTTACAAATCACGCTCTGGTGCTCTGCTTGATTGCCCAGCACCCGCGAATTACCGCCAGGGAGGCCTCTATGACAATAGGTATCACGGAGAGGACAACACGGGGAATAATCAACGAGCTTGAAGCTGATGGCTATGTTACCAAGAAAAGAGAGGGCAGACGCATCAAGTACCGACTCAATCCGAATCTTCCTCTTAGAGCCGAGATGCAGCAGGACAATGATGTGGGTAGCCTTCTGGAAGTCCTCGGATGGAAAAGGCGGCGAAAGCAAACAATCAAGGAAATGGCTGGCCAGTTAACTCAATGAAGGCACCTCTTACCAGTATTAGCAATTCATGTGCCCTTTGCTTGCTAACTCCAACAGCCTTGCCTATTTCAGACGATGTGGCATTAGTATACGATGACCTCCAGGGCTGCCTGAAGCTGGCTGCCAGGGCGAACACCATAGACTTCTTCAGAAATCCCGGCGTCATCAGAGATGCTATAGGGACACCTTTAAGCTTTGTCATAGATGACTCAAGCCAGGAGGGAAATTCCTTTATTGCCTTATAGCCAGGTGTAAGCCCGTAGCAACCTCGCTCGGGGTGCCTCTGAATAGCTACGTAGCTATTCAGCAGTAAACTAGGAATCTGCGAAAGCACTCTTTACAATAAATTTCAATCAACTAAAACAAAACGATGTAGTGTTGTGTTTGTAGTTTACCTTGGCAGATACCGAGGGCAGCTCAGTCGAAGCCATACCAGCTGGTGATGCTTTCGACAGGCTCACGCTTGCTCTCCAGTTTGTTTGCTGGGAAGTCCCAATTCGGGTAACCGATGGCAATGGACATTGTTATTCGCTTGGACTTGGGTATGCCAGTGAACCTTCTCACTACTTCGGGATACATTATGGCCTGCCAATTAATACAGGTTCCAAGGCCGTAGTTAAGTGCCGCCAAGCAAATGGCGTGGGTGATGATGCCGAGGTCAAACTGTGTGGCCGATTCATCCAGGGAAATATCCGCAGTCAGTATTATAGCCGCCGGGGCATCAAAGAAACGGAGTCCCCTTTGATTCCACGCTGCTCGCTTATCTCTGTCTTTTCTGTCTATTCCCATTAGCTCGAAAAGTTGAATGGCGAGAGCCACCTGGCGCCCCTTGTACACGCCATGAAAATCCTTATACGGGACATCTGGGTTGGGAATTGCCCCAGAAGCTAGCATCTCAAGGTTACCACGCTTGATCTGTTCCAGCACTTCCCCAGCAACTACAGTAATCTCCCAGGGTTGGGCATTCTTTGCTGAGGGTGACCGGCTGGCGATCTCCAAGATTTCCTTCAGGATCTCCTTGGGAACTTGGTCGGGCTTGTAGCCCCTTATGCTCTTACGCGAGCGTAAAGCTTCGATGATATCCATAGATTGACTCCTTCTTAACACTCTCGTTTGGTTCAAACCTCTTATACCAAGTGATAGGGCACCATGTCAATGAAAGCAGGACTATTGGTCAAATTCGTTGCCAATAACATGAGAGCTGAACATTGGCATCTTGGTGATCCTGCTACTTGCTTCGCGACTGCACAAAGTGGCTGGTTGTTACGTAATGTGCGCAAGGAGGTTCCTACAATCCTATCTTTTCTCATCCATCGTCTCTTAAGTGAGGCCCCGATAGCTGCCTAATCCTATGACAATCCCTTTTGAATGCGCAAAATGCTATAATTAAAGCTAACGTTCTATGTCAAACGAAACAGAAAGGTCCCCAGAAATCATATTCAAAGAGTTCGAAGAGGACACCCATACTTGTTACTCACTCCAACGAGCTGAGAAAATCAGTGAAGCTATACCATTGCTGGAAGCGAGCGGCCGTGAAACCGAGAAGCTGCAGGCTATTTGGGAGTGGGCCTTAGCCCTTCTAAGAACCATACATTCGCCAGAGGAGCGAAAACGATTAAAGAGTCGATTCGGGCCTCTCGCGATAAGGGAAGATGGGAGCCAATTGCCGGATCCTGCCGTCTTCACGCATGACGCACTCGATTACTATGCGCAGAGGGCAGACGAAACATTGAACCCAATCCATCGTGCGCGTTACTGTGACTTTCTCTGGGAGAAGAGACGCGACCATAAGTTTGCCCGCGGAGCGACCGACGCCTATTTGGAATGCCTACCCATATATCTGGCTAATGGCTGGTACGTCCAGGCGGCCGATGCCATATCAAGAGCAATGGAGTTGGCCTTGAGCTTGAACGATGGGAAAAGAATTACCAAGGTTCGAGGGCATTTGTTGCGGGCCATGACTAGACTAAGTGCCATAGGTGACCACCCGGCATTGCGATATTGTCTAGATTTCATAGATGCTCTCTTGGCAATGAAGAAGGAGCCCACAGATTTAGACTTTCAAAAGGCTTTGGACGTGTGCAGAAAAGGGGTTAGCTTCTATGCGTCCCAAAATGGCGGATTTATGTATCACCTAGCCAGAGATTTTGAGGAGCGGCAAGCTTTGCTCTGGCATACACTCGGGAATGAGAAAGAAAGGGATAACGCGCGAGTCAGAATCGGTGTGTTGCTTGAGGAAGAGGCGGAACTAAAGGGCGTAAGTAGCAATATGTTGGCGGCCGTCTTTCTCCAGGAGGCTGCCCAACATTATGCCAGCATCGGCAGAAGTGACAAGGTAGAGGAATTGAAAGTCAAGATAAAGCAAAGGTGGAAAGCGGCTGCTGACGGTGGCGAGTTCAAGAGGATAGAGACTGCCGTCAAGCTTCCCACAAAGCAAATTGACGAGTATGCCCAAGGCATCATAAGGCAAGGCATCAATAAAGCTTTGCTGGTCGTTTCGCTAGATTTGAACTTGGTGCCAGATATTGAACGATGTAGAAAAGTAGCAACTGAACAGAAGCAAGAATTTCCATTGTTGGGCCTTATACCAAGATCTACACTGCGAGGTGCCAGGCAGGTTGCCTCCGCTAGCACCCAGGAAGAGATAGATGAAGCGAACGCTCTGGCACAATATAGCGTAGATTTGGGACTGAGCCAAATTTATTTGGGCAAGGTATTTGAAATGATGCGTCAGGATGGCGGATTTACCATGGATTCACTTGTTAGCTATATGTCATCAAGCCCATTCTTTGATGAAGACAAACTGGAAGTCATCCGTGTTGGAATCGAACGGTACTTTGCTGCTGACTATGTGAGTGCGGTCCACATTTTGGTACCCCAGTTGGAAGATGTCCTTCGGCGTATTATAGGCAAACTCGGGGTATCGACTACTTCGCTCGCACCTGACGGGCTCACACGTGAGAAACCGCTTAATCAGGTTCTTAATACACCAGAGTTGAAGACATTACTAGGAGGTCGAGTATGGTTCTACTTTAAATATGTTCTGGATCATCAACTTGGTGAAAACCTTAGGAACGATGTAGCCCATGGTCTGATAACTAAAGACCGTTGTACGCGACAACTCACCGAAACGGTACTCCATTTATTCCTTCGGTTGACTCCTTATGAGGTGAAGGGTGAAACGCCCAATATTTAAGAAGAAACCCACTTTACAGCGTCGTTCAACTTATTAGAAGAGCGTAGCGCAAATCATAGTGCGCTGCACATCTTGACGGACTGTGATGTCCACAGCTAATACTGCCTCAACGTGTCTAATGGTTTACTAGCCCCACACAGCAGGGCATAACA
>PCSL01000006.1:5379-8911 GCA_002772325.1 Chloroflexi bacterium CG23_combo_of_CG06-09_8_20_14_all_45_10 | reverse complement strand
GGAATCTGAAGGAGATTTATAGGAATCCTGTGGTTTTAGGCTTCCTCCTGGGAATGCCCTTTGTCTTTATGCTGGTATTTTGCTCTGCCTTCGGCGGGGAACATGCCAGCCCTATCTCTGTGAGTATAGTAGATGAAGACCGAAGTCAAACCTCCTCCGCCTTTATAAGTTGCCTTGAAAGCATTCCAGCTATCAAGTTAAGTGAACCAATATACAGTGAGGAATCCCAAGCCAAAAAGGACCTGGAAAACGGCAGAATATCATTTTATTTGCTTATCCCCTCAGGATTTGAGAAGGCAAAGCAAGCCCAACAAACTGTCAACCTAGATTTGGCTTACACAGAAGCCGACCCGATGATAGGTCTACAAGTAAAACCTATAATAGAGGCTGTTGGCTCTGAATTCTTGGGAATATCTCCCCCTTTAAATATTGAACTAAGGGGAGCAGAGAGCAAAATAAAGAACGAGACGGTCAATTTCTTTGCCCCTGGAATAGCCGTCTTTGGACTCATGATTTTAGTTGCCACAGGGGCGGGGATAATTGCCGCCGACAAGGAGAAGGGCTTTCTAGCTCGAATGCTTACCACCCCGGCAAGGCCCTGGGATTTCATTCTGGGGTATTTCCTACCCTTTATCCCGGTGCTCATCGTTTCCACGCTGATCTATCTCGGTGTGGGGATGGCAATGGGGCTAACTATAGTTGGCAATCTGGGACATGCCTTTCTTATTTTCTTCCTTATTGGGCTTTGCTCTATCGGAATAGCGATGATAATTGGAACCCTGCTCAAGAGCGAGTCCCAAGCGCCCATATGCTGGGTCTTCATCGTTCCCCTGGCAATGATCTCCGGAGCTTGGTTCTCGCTGGAGGGTATGCCTTCGGCTGTTAAGAGCGTTGCTGGAGTGCTTCCCTTTATCCATGCCATAGATGGCTCTCGAGCTGTTATCAACGGCTCCTCTTTATCAGCTATCATCCTCGATTTCTACTGGCTTATCGGCTGGGCAGCCGTCCTATTCGTTGCTGGGATTATATTATTCAGAAGGACCATGGTAAGTTAGAACTTATCTTCGCGTAGGGAAGTAGGTACATTCGGAGCCAAAGGATGGGAGCTACGAGGACACGAGACCAATTTGATGGCTAAACTGAACATCCATAATAAGACTGATCTCATCAAGTATGCCATACGCAAAGGTATCATAACTGTTTGATGGGGAACAGAGGAAAATCCTAAGCACTAAATACGAAATGCCAAACAATATCAAAGCACTAATAACCAACCCTGAAACATGTTCAGGGCAAAACCAGTCAGTTCCTTAGATTTTTCATTTAGCATTTTGAATTTGTTTAGCCCTGAACTTGATTCAGGGTAGGATTTATAGAGACAAGGGTTTTTCACTCCATAAACAGGTTTAATCCAACAAAAATCAAGGGTTAAAACCATACATATTCAAGGTAAATCCCTCTTTCGCCCTGAACTTGTTTCAGGGTAGCATATATTCAGATGCTGAAAATATGTAAAACACTTAACCATACACTTATGCCACCTTGCCAAGCTGCTTGCCCTTTGCGTATGGAGATTAGAGAGTACGTTGACTTGATTGCACAGGGACGGGTAATGGAAGCATTGCAAGTCATAAGGGAAGGTAACCCATTTCCTTCCATCTGTGCCTTCGTGTGTACCCACCCCTGTGAAGATGCTTGCCGACGGCGTCAAGTAGATAAACCTATTGCCATCAGAGCACTGAAAAGGTTTGCTGTGGAATTTGGTGGTGACAGGATGGTCCGCCCCGAAGTAGAAAGCATACACGAGGAAAAAGTAGCTATAGTAGGGTCTGGTCCGGCAGGATTATCTGCCGCTTATTACCTCAGGAAGCTAGGCTACCCGGTAACTATTTTTGAAGCTTATTCCGAGCTTGGGGGCATGCTACGAGTAGGCATACCAAAATATCGCCTGCCACGAGAGATATTGGATATCGAGGTTCAAAGGCTAATTCAAATGGGAGTTGAAATCAGAACAAATACGCCAGTTATATCTCTGGACTTGTTGTTTGAGATGGGTTATAAAGCCGTCTTTGTGACTGTGGGTGCTCACCAGGGTCTTAGATTGGGAATACAAGGGGAGGATAGTCCGGGCATAGTGGATGGGGCAACTTTCCTTCGTGAGGTAAACCTGGGCCTCAAGCCGTCTATCGGTGAGAAAATTGTTATTGTGGGGGGTGGCAATGTAGCAATTGATGCTGCTCGTACGGCACTTCGACTGGGAGCAAAAGAGGTCAAAATTCTCTACCGCCGCAGCCAAGCGGAAATGCCAGCCGACCCCTCAGAAGTAGAGCAGGCAATAGAGGAAGGCATAGAAATCTTATTCCTGGTGACGCCAACTAAAATAGAGGGAACAGAGGGACAACTAAAGATAACCTGTATACGCATGGAGCTTGGTGAGCCAGATGCCAGCGGTAGGCGCCGCCCAGTGCCGATCAAGGATAGTGAATTTAGCATAAGAGCTGATACCGTGATTATTGCCATAGGGCAAGCGCCACAAATCCCGGAAGATTTCCGCCTTCGTATAGGTAGAGGTAGCGTCATTCGAGTCGACCCTGTTACTCTTACTACCAATCGGGAAGGGGTTTTCGCTGGAGGTGACGCCGTCACTGGCCCGGCGACTGTAGTTCAGGCATTAGCCACGGGCAGGCAAGCAGCCTTTCGCATTGATGATTACCTCCAGCACAGATATCCCTTAGTTGACAGAAGTGAGAGGCAAGCTCTAATGGGGGAGCTTCTTCCCAAAACGATAGAAATGATACGAAAGCTTACTCGCTTTGAACCTGCAGTCCTTCCTCCTCAAGAAAGGACAAAAGAATTTGAGTCTGTGGAACTCGTTTATGATTGGCAAAGCGCTGTGAATGAAGCCAGAAGATGCCTACGCTGTGGCATGGGTGCCGAGATTTTGTCTCAGGACAAATGCGCTACTTGCCTTACCTGTCTCAGGATTTGCCCTTATCATGTGCCTTACCTGGATGATAGCGGCATAATCCAGATCCCTGCCGACCAGTGTCAAGCCTGTGGCATATGTGTAGCGGAGTGTCCGGCTAAGGTAATAGTCTTGCGCAAGCCACAAGACCGCCGACATATAGATGAGGAACTGGAGCACATCCTTAAATCAGCAGCGCAATCGAAGTTAAAACCCTTGATCATCGGCTTTTGCTGCCAGTACGGACTTTATGGCACAGGTATTCTCGCAAGCCTGTGGAGGGGAGCTAGAGCTGGTGTCTGGATAGTTCCTGTCCTGTGTATCGCCAAGCTAGAAACTCCACATATATTACGAGCCTTTGAGATGGGTGCGGAAGGTGTTTTCATCGCCGGCTGCGGGCAGGAGCAGTGCGCTAGAGAGGATACTGCCTTCTGGGCGCTACAGCGGATAGAAAAAGCCCGCAAGATACTGGGGCAGATTGGTCTTGAGCCAGAGCGTTTGCAAGCTTTTAACCTTTATGCCCCTGAGGAAGACCCCACCATGGCTTTGGATAAGTTCACCGAACAA
>PCSL01000006.1:0-5315 GCA_002772325.1 Chloroflexi bacterium CG23_combo_of_CG06-09_8_20_14_all_45_10 | reverse complement strand
GAAGCCATTAGAGGAAATAAGAAAATTGATCGCTCCTTATGGAAAGATATTGATCCTTGGTTGTGGCACCTGTATGACAGTGTGCAATGCAGGTGGTGAGAGAGAGGTTTCTCTTCTCCATAGCGCCTTGCGCCTGGCACAATCCAGGGACGGGGGTGAGATTCATAGCTTTCAAGAATATACAGTGAAACGCCAGTGTGACTTCGAGTTTCTGGAAGTGCTTGTGGATAGGGTCAAAGAAAAGGAGGAGAGGGGGCCCTCCCCACCTCCCCCCTTATCTGGCGAGGGACGTGTGGATGCTATTCTCTCTCTTGGTTGTGGCGTTGGGGTGCAGACAGTCGCTGAACGCTTCCCAGATACGCCTGTCTTGCCCGGTGTCAATACTTCGTTTATGGGTGCCTCCAAGGAATGGGGTGTTTGGGATGAACGATGCGCTGCTTGCGGCGATTGCCGGCTGGCGGAAACTGCCGGTATTTGCCCTATCACCAGGTGTGTTAAAGGCATACTTAATGGTCCCTGTGCAGGCGCAAAAAACGGTAAGTGTGAGGCCAACAAGGACATGGATTGTGCCTGGGCCCTGATTTATAAACGTCTGGAGCGATTAGGACAACTGGAGAAAATGCGTCGCTACTATCCCCCTCGAAACTTTCGTACCATCCCCAGACCAAGGAGGCTGGTGAGCAAGTCTGAAGTTCCCGGAGGAAGCCATGGCTAAATCACTATTTGATGAAAAACTTAATTCAGGCAAGTTTCTGGTGACAACAGAGATTGGTCCTCCTAAAGGAACAGATGTTTCAGAAATGATTCACCATATAGAATTGCTTGGAGACAAGGTTGATGCTCTCAATGTCACCGACCACCAGAGCTCTGTAATGCGTTTCCCCTCCCTGGGTGGTTGTCTCTTAATCAAGGAACATGGTGGTGAGCCTATCCTCCAGATGACCACCCGTGACCGCAATCGCCTGGCACTCCAGGCAGACCTCCTTCTAGCATATTCTAGAGGCATAAGGAACGTGCTTTGCCTCACTGGTGATTCCCTGGACGTTGGAGACCATAAAGAGGCAAAGCCTGTTTTCGACCTGGATTCGGTGCAGTTAATCAGGATGATCAGGACAATGGAATCAGGAAAAGACCTGGGAGGAAACGACCTTAAAGGCAAGCCAGAATTCTGTATCGGTGCTTCGGTTCATCCGGCAGCGGATTTTATCGAGCCACAGCTCATCAAATTTGAGAAAAAGGTGGCTGCCGGAGCAGAGTTCTTTCAGACCCAGGGCATATTTGACTTAGATACTATCCGCCGCTTTATGCAATATGCCCGCCAGTTTAACGTCAAAATTTTGGCCGGGGTCATAGTCTTAGCTTCAGCAAGAATGGCCCGGTACATGAACGACAATGTCCCGGGGATAATTGTTCCTCAGGAGACAATTGATGAGCTAGCCAGTGTGGAAAAAGGCAAGGCACTTCAGAAGGGCATAGAAATTGCAGCCCACTTGATAAAGACGATAAAGGAGGAAAATCTGTGTCACGGGGTTCATATTATGGCAGTAGGTAGGGAAAGCATCGTGCCTGACATTCTGGAAGCAGCCGGACTGCTGACAAAAGAAAATAAAAAATAAAAATGCAAAAATCAAAGGTTAGAAATTGAATATTTGAGTTTTGATTTGTAATTTTGACGTTTGATTTTTGACTTTTGACTTAAGGAGGTAAAATGGCAAACAACAAAAAAGTCTTAATCGTAGATGATGAGCCTGAATTTCTACTAGCTTTGCAGAGGACCCTGGAGGCCAAATCCTATCAAGTAACCACTGCTAGCGACAAAACAGAGGCGGAGGGAAAAATCAAGATGGCCGACCCCGATATTATTATCCTGGGCACGATGACTCCTCGTGGGGAGGCATTCTCGCTGCACAAATGGCTAAAAAAACACCCCCGATTTAAGGATTCACCCCTCCTTGTGATTGATGCTCCGCTTGAGAAACGCCTTACTAGTGGGTGGAGCATTGATGAGGGAGTGCAAATGGATGCTGACGACTATGTAACCAAACCAATTGAGCCGGCGTTGCTTGTTCCCCGGATTCAAGCTGTGCTGGAAAGGGCAGCTAAGCGTATAAAAGTGCTCATAGTAGATGACCACACTATTGTCAGGGATGGAATTCGTGCTGTGCTCAGGCTGCAAAAGAACATAGAAGTTGTGGGCGAAGCTGTAGATGGAAAGGATGCCGTAGAGAAGGCTTTGCAGCTTTTGCCCGATGTGGTACTTATGGACATAGTTATGCCTGTGATGAATGGGCTAGAGGCAACTAAGCAGATATGCAAAGAACGTTCTGAGACCAAGGTTTTGATGCTCACACAGTATGATGACGAAGAGAATATCCTCATGGCGGAGCAAGTAGGAGCTTACGGGTTTATCCCTAAGAGGGTTGCTAGTTCTCAGCTCATAGCTGACATAAAATCGGTATACGCTGGACAGCGCCTCCAGAGACCTACTGTAGTTTCTCGTTGAAAATAAAGGAGGCAGTAAAAGAAGGCATAGGTAGCATGCTCAGCGTACCCCTTGCTGCAAGGGGTGTAGTTATGGGGGCGATAAGGATATACAGCTCGCAGAAGCGGGACTTCTCTGCAGATGAGATCAAGTTACCTAAAGCCATTGCTGACCTTAGTGCCATTGCTATCCAGAACTCGAGGATGCACGATTCCCTTAGAAAAGTCTTAGACACTTGCCAGAGGGAACTCTGGCACTGGCAGCCATGAGCTGGTTGGCATTCAAGGTACTACATAAAGAGCTGGAATTGATGGAGAAGAGTGACCAATTATGTAGAGCAAATAAAAGAAGTTGGAGGCAGAAAATGGATACGTTGGAAGTCTTAAAAAAGTCTGGCTTGTTACCTGAGGCAAGCGGTAACCAGCTTAGTACGCTGGCAAAGTTGTGTACTCAAGTAGAGTATGAACCAGGACTAATTATAGGTAAGCAGGGTGATGAGGTGAAAAAGTTATGTGTGATTGAAGAGGGCGAGGACAAAAGCTTTAGCCTTTGACGGCCAAGAGTTGCGTAATCTACGCTTTAGTAATCCTGAGTTAGGCTACGCATTATATGTAGGAATAGCCAGTGTAATTGCAACAAGGCTGCGTAACACATTCTTGCAATTGATAGGTATTACTTAGCTGTCTTAGCGAATGTGACTGTCCTGTGTAAGAAAAAGTTATGGTAACCGTCGTGCTAGACCATAGGACACAAACCTAATGTTCGCATGTCGAGAACCAGAAAAGTAAAAAACCAGTGACAGGCGTTGTAGGTGTAAGGAACATGGTAAAATCAAGCGTCTAACAAAATAATGCTACAGGAGGTAAGAGAAAGTTGTACATTCTTACGGAAGGCAGGGTGGCACTGGAGATGGAGCTGCGCCCTGTAGCCGATCGTCCTGCCATACCTACTGCGGTGGAGGTAGTCACTAAAGGTGAGTGCTTTGGTTGGTCGGCGCTCGTTGAGCCTTACGTATACACGTTGTCTGCTCGGTGTATGACGAATTGCACGGTGCTAGCCATTAAGGGTGATATGCTTCACAGGACTATGGCTGATAACCCTCGTTTGGGCTATGAAGTGATGAAAAAACTGACCCAACTTATCTCCTTCCGGCTCACATATACCCGGCTTCGCCTGACGACCGGGCTAGGTCTCGTCCTGCTGGGTAAGGAGCTGCAGGTAGCCAAATAATCGGCCTCCCCGAGTCATTCAATAGGTAGAACTCTAGATATGACTTTTAGAGCTGCGTTCACCTTTGCTTAATTGCTCCTGGTCGGCGTTGCACATTGCGCCCCAGTCCTCTCCAACACCAGGCAGGAACTGCAATTTCTAGCAAAACTACCAGTATTCCAGTTATAATTAATTATTCCGTATCGTTCTACTTGAAAGAGGGGGTGTTGAGCCGATGAAAGTAGTCTTGCTGTGTGGCGGGATTGGCAAAAGAATGGTGCCCTTGGTTAAGGACAAGGCATTATTAAAATTTGCCGGCGTGTCTCTTATCCTTCAGCAAATCAATGTAGCTATGGCAGCAGGCTTTAACCACTTTGTCATAATTGCGAACAGCGATAACCTTGCTGACCTCAAATTAGCTGTAGCTGAGCTTGAGAATATAAAAATAGATTTTGGCATTCAGGAAAATCCCTCGGGTATGGCTGATGCCTTACTAACTGCCTCCGGCTTACTGGCGGGTGAACAATTTATTCTGGTTGGCGTCGATGATATTGTTGAAACTTCAGCCTACATTCAACTTACTAGTGAATACGAGAAAACCGGCGACCACTTTGGCTATATCATTGCCCATAAGGTGCAAAACTACTTTCCGGGAGGCTATTTAGTAATAGACGAAGATAGAGAAATACGCCATATAGTTGAAAAACCACCCAGAGGAAAGGAACCTTCGAATCTGATAAATATTGTCATCCATCTCCACAATCATCCCCAGGAATTACGGGATTATTTGACCAGAGTCGACTCTAGGGCTGATGACGCCTATGAAAATGCCCTTAACCAAGCCATCAAAGACGGACATAAGATAAAGGCTGTGCTATATGATGGTGGCTGGCAGGCTATCAAGTATCCCTGGCATATTCTAGATGCTATGGATTACTTCTCGAAGGCGCTAAAACAACGAATTTCACCCTCGGCTCAAATTTCGGACAGGGCTATTATTGACGGCGATGTGGTCATAGAAGATAATGTTAGAATGCTTGAAGGTGCCGTGATTCGCGGTCCAACTTACATTGGGCGCAATTCCATTGTGGGCAATAATGTCCTGGTGAGAAAATCCAATATCGGCGATAACTGTGTCATTGGTTACAGCACCGAGATAAAGCATTCCTATATCGGGGATGGATGCTGGTTTCACTCTAATTATATTGGTGACTCGGTGATAGAAGATGGTTGCTCTTTTGGAGCCGGTGCCGTAGCGGCCAATCTTCGTCTTGATGAGACCAATATCAAACTCAAGGTTGGCGACGAAGAGGTAGATACCGGGCGTGATAAGTTGGGGGCTCTGGTTGGTAAAGGCACACGTATTGGTATAAACGCCAGTCTTATGCCCGGGGTAAGGGTTGGTGCCCATTCCTTTGTCGGTGCCCAGGTATGTCTGACCGGTGACCTTGAAACCGGTAGCATGGCTCAAGCTTTGTCCCAATATCGGATATTGCCTAATAAAACAAGGCCTCCTGAAGATAAAAGGCAAGACTTGTTCAAGAGATTGACTGGGTAAAATGTGCGGTATCATTGCCTGTTGCAGCCAGGAGGCAGCAGCCCGGGTTGTTGTCGAAGGACTGAA
>PCSL01000089.1:315-9078 GCA_002772325.1 Chloroflexi bacterium CG23_combo_of_CG06-09_8_20_14_all_45_10 | reverse complement strand
ACGCCAGGTAAAATAAAACTAGCACATGTAGGCCATTTATTCAAACCTCCTTGCTTTTCAGTTCTCTGGAAGCGAGTCAAATTTCAGAGGGAATTAACATCCCCCTCACTATCATCCCACTACATCCAGGACAAACCACTTTGCCCCGCCGGTATCTCACAGTAACTTCAAAATGGTCCTTTAGCTCTACCCGCCATCCTTTACAAAATTTTTCACGCTAAAAAGTGTAGACCCACTTTTGGGGAGGGGACCACCCCTGCCCCGGGAACAGAAGCAGGTTGGAATTCATTCCTTTTCCCTATATTCTTAATTGCATCGAATCTGATTGGACAGGCACTATTCTCCTTTCTCATCCTTTCCAATGTATCTGGTTAGCTCAGGCTCTAACATTTCCCTTGGCATGGCTCCTACCTTCTGGTCAATAAGCTGACCGTTCTTGAATATTAGCAGCGTAGGTATGGACATGATTTGATACTTCATGGCAAGTGCTCGGTTTTCGTCCACATTTAGCTTGCCAAAAGTGATTTTTCCTTGATAATCCTTAGCCAATTCTTCAATTACAGGAGAGAGAAACCGGCAAGGGCCACACCATGGTGCCCAGCAATCAACTACTAGTAACGGATGCTTCTTAACTACCTCATCGAAATCGTCAGAACTTAACTTGGGAACCAAATTTTTTTCCATTTTTTTAACTTCTCCTTTGAGCAACTGATCTCTTTCTTTTCAAAATCCTTAAAGGGTTTCTTGCCTTGACCTACTTTGCCTAGAACTGGATTTCAACACCAGCCATCGTTAATTCCTTATCTGTAACCGACTTTAAAGGGATGGGAGTGTTTATATCCATTCCTGGTTCGTATTTGAAGATGCCGCCAAGCTCTCTATTCAGCATGAAGATAAGCCGGGAAAGGGGAATCTCCGCGGGACAAACATCCTGACACTGACCACAATTGACACAGGAATCCATCACATGGACAATCCTTATCATAGGAAACATAATATCAGGCGGAATTTCTCCGGGAGGCACAGTCCCCCTATCTGCCTCGAGGGTGCAGTCTTTACAGTAGCATATAGGGCAAGCATCCCTACAGCCATAGCACTTAATGCAACGGCTGAACTGACCCAACCAATAGTTGAATTTCTCCTCAGTGCTCATTCCCCTAAGAAAGGCAAAATCCTTCTCTTGCTGTTTCCTGGCTCGCTTGACCTCTTCTTCATCCTTTCGCTTTCGAGTTTCTATCGCCGCACTGTCAGGCTTTTCCACCTTGATATATCCCGCTTCAATGGCTTTCTCGATGAAATCAGACCCTTTTTCAGAACAGACCTCGATAAATGTTGCTTTCCTGCCATTTGTGCCCCATTTGCCACAGGCTATATCTGCCATAACAGGTATGTTGACGTCGCACCTGCGGCAGTTCTCTCTTCTTCCATATCCCTTTTCCTCAAGCTCGTCCAGGTCCTTCTCTTTCTCAGTGCCGTCCTTCAACCTGATAGTTAATTTGCCTTCTTCAATGTCTTCTCGGATGACATCGCTAGGGTCTATTCCAAATTCTTCGTGGAACATCCGTTTTGCTGTTGCTGAAGGGAGTGTGCCGGTGCAGTTAAGACCGATGAGAATCAGGTTCTCCTTTTCGATCTGAGTTCTCTTAACCAGCTCGATAATGGCTCTGGCATCGCAAGGCTTGCAGGCTACAGCTATTTTCATATCGAAGGCGCCGTTCAGGTATTCCTTGAGACATCTGGCAATATTAGGGGAAACGCAATGCAGCGACCCGGCTGTTTCTATTACCTTTTCGGGCTCGGTTATCAGCACAGGAACGCCATCGTATCTGTTACCATCCCTTGCCTTTACTGCCAGTACAGCATCCACCATTCTGCTCTCTAGAGCAAATTTGAGGAGCGCAGTAACGGCACCTCCATATTCAGCCCTCTTGAAGATTTGTTCATCAGAAGACCAAGCAAGACACATGTCTCCTTTCATTGCTTCACCTCCTCTAAGCGTTCTATAATTCTTCCCGGTCTTATCACTGTTTGGAAATCTCTAGGAGGGCGAATTTCCTCCAGAGTATCTAACCTGCCCTGTTTCTCCAGTTGCTTGATGATAAGATACCAGGCACAATCCTTCTCCGGGTCAACCTCACATTTTCCGTTGCTACAACCACCGCAGGGACCATTGAGCAAACCCTTGGCGCACCTCGTAACCGGGCAAATGCCACCGGTCAGACCAAGTAGGCAATCCCCACAGGCAGCACATCTTTCTTCCAGGAGATGTCCTTCTCTGTCCTCCATCCCGATGAAAAGAGTGTTCTGTGCAGGAAGGACAACGAGGTCAGGAAACACTCCCACTATGGTCTGCACTCCAGCTCCACAACCCAGGGAAAGGACAGCCTCAATGCCTTGGAGCTGTTCCCTGAGTGCAGTAGCCACCAAGTGTGAGTCGCATTGTTTGGGGATAGTGGTCACCTTGAAGTAGGGGCGAGCATGCTCGCCCCTACGCCTTCCTCCAAGTTCGAGGAGCCGACTTAAATTTTCAGCTTCCTTTATACTCCGTGGAGGTTGAGTACAGCCGTCACAGCCGGCAATCAGGACTGTGGAGTAAGGAGAGACAGATTCCAAGATCTCCTCTAAGGGTTTTAGCTCAGTTACAATCACTTCTTAATCTCCTTCAGCAGTGGTCTCCAGTTTTTCCTTGAATTGCCTCAGTTCTTGGGCAAAATCTTGCGGATACCTCGGCGCGACGAAGCAGAAATGAAGTCTTTCCCCGAGGCCAATTTGGTCTAATTTTCCCTTTAACTTCAGTATCCCCCAATAAGCTTCCTTACTCCCTTCTTTCAACTTGCACTCCTCCGCAGGGCAGGCAACCACCATAACACCACCCACGCCCTGTGCAAAAGCTTCTAGGATATGGAACGTGTCCACTCTCCCAGCACAGGGCAAATCTATCAAACGAACATTTGGCTCGAGATCACCATCAAGCAAGGGAAATGCTGACCACTGGCAGCGGAATACCAGTATCTTCGGCTGCTGCATCTGTGAGCATAGCTCCGAAATCAAAGCAGAAAGGCGTTCCCTTTCCCAGCCCTCGAGTTCTAAGGCCATGGCAGGGCACATAGCTACACATATACCGCACCCCTGACATAGCTCCAGGTCAAAGCTGGCTGGCTCGGTACCATCTAGTTTAACAGCTTCGTAGGGGCAATAAAATACGCAGGTGCCGCACCTGATACATTTGTTCCTATCGGCTTTCACTTTAAGGCTGTTTCTCTTCAGAATAATGATGTCTTTGCCAAAGCCAAGTTGCTCTAGCAGCAGGTTTAAGACAGTGACTCTTCGCCCATTGAGAGCGCTTCCTTTCTCGAACCGGCAGTAGTTCTCATCGCAAGCAAGAATGTATATCTTGTTAATGCTCAGGCTAGCAATAGCTTTCAGAAAGACATCCTCGGAGAGACGCCCCACACATGGGACGGATAGAGGAATGAACTTGGAGACTCCAAACAGATTTCCTACCGCGTCGAAATCTGGACTGCTCCCTTTACACGCAATGACCAGTGTGTCAGAGTCATACTCCTGTCTGGCACTTTCAAGGTACCTGGTCAGTGAGACCAAATCGTAGTAGAAGATATCAATGGCCTTGGCGGGACAACTGGAGTAGCAGATACCACATACCTGGCATTTCTCTATCTCCAGGACCATCTTCCTCGTCTCTGGATCCCCCTTGATTGCCTCGAAAGGACAGAGAGAGGCGCACAGAGAACAATTGGCACAACGACTTTCATTTAGCTTAAGTGCCGTTATTTGTTCCACAACTTGTTGGTTCAATCGGTTCTCCTTCCTTAAGCTGCTAGCCATTATCCTCTTTTCCAATGGTAGTAGGGGCGAGCATGCTCGCCCCTACATATTGGCACTTCAAGCCAATTTTCCTTGGGCACGAAGGGACAAGTATAATCTTTGCTATAGACGCACCACGGATTATATGCCTTGTTAAAGTCGAGAACCCACTTCCCCTCAATTGTAAGATGCCTCCCAGGCTTGAGATCAATATATCGTCCTGCACTATATGTTTCCTTGCCTGATGTTGCACCTTTTTTTCTTCATGTTCATGCAGCTCGAGTTCGAACCTATAGGCTGAGTCAGGAGGATAATAATTGAGCCCTTGAAATTTTATACGATCTTCGGCGAGTATTGGAGAGTGCCGATGTTGAGCGAAAAATCTATCCTTCGCTTTGCGCTCCATTTCAAGATGCTCTTTCCATTCAGAAATTTCCATGATAAACTTCAACCTACTTAACTGCCTCTCAACATATCCAGTTCACAGCATCCGAACCGCCTTTAGGGGGCATGCTTCAACACATTTCCCACATTCATCGCAGAAGCCAGAAACAATAAAAGGGATATCATAAGGCGATTCCTGCTTCCACAGCTTCTTCGGACATACAGATAAAACAAGGCAACCCCCCTTTTCACATTTTTCAGGGCGACATTTCTGATATTCAATGCTAGCCTTCTGCTTGGGTTGTAATAGCATTTCGTTTACATCCAAATTGCATCAAGGGTATAGGTTTCAACTAGCATCCTCTTTAGAGGTAATGTATCTTATCTGCGCCGAGAATGGCTTCCGCAGCTTGAGGGAGCTTGATTGGTGTAACAAACTCTTCAATGTTTGATGTATCATCAATAGTTTTACCAGCTCCATCAATCACATGAAAGGTTCCGCAAGACACGATGTTTACGCCGAGCTTATCCTTCTCAAAACGAGCTAGCTGCTCGAGGTTGTCGGGTAGAGCAGAAGATGAAAGCCCCTCAATCTGCCCAGCTATCAGCTCCTTAACTGAACTCTGAATAGTGAGCTTGGCCAGTTCTCCCTTCCTGGTCATCCCGATGCCATATGGACCGTAGTATATAGTGACATTCTCAATCCTGGCTATTTGCTTAGCCATAAAGGCAACGACATAAGCAGCATACTGGTCATAGGGCTTGTCGGCTCCGCTATTTACTATAATGAGAAAATTCTTTACTTGTGCCACCTTTGAAACCTCCTTTCTTTATTATTCTCCTGGCATACAGTAGCATCCCCCCTAGGTTTTTATCTTCATTCTGACGGCGCAAACCTTGGTCTCAGCACACTTGGCACTGGGGTCTAAGGCTGGAATTGTCAGCACATTGGCGCAGGAGTCGGGAAAATGGAAGGGGACAAATAATAGCCCGGGAGGCATCTTGTCAGTCACCCTGGCTTCGGCTTCTATGCTCCCTCGCCTTGTCTCCAGAGTAACCATATCCTTGTTTTTAATCCCTGCCTTGCTGGCATCCTCGGGGTTGACTTCAACAAAACCATGAGGCACCTCGTCGAGTAGCCTTGGCGTTCTCCGCGTCATTGTCCCCGTATGATAGTGAAACATGCTTCTCCCTGTGGTCAGAACATAGGGATATTCTTCATCAGGCAGTTCCGCTGGAGGCTTAAACTCCACCACCTGGAAGTGCCCCAGGCCATCAGGGGTGTTGAACTTTTGCAAAAACATGGTGGGGGTGCCTGGATGATCTTCTGAAGGGCAAGGCCAGTGAATTCCCCCTACTGTCTTGTCCAGCCGTTCGTAGGTTATTCCCTTATACTGGGGAACACAACTTCTTATCTCCTCAAATATTCCTTCCGCTGAATTAAAGTCGAACTTATCCTTATAGCCCATCTTTTCTGCTAACCGGCATATAATCCACCAGTCAGGCTTAGCCTCGCCAGGCGGGTCGACAACCTTGTCTATCTTCTGCACTCGTCTGTCTATCCAGGTGTGAGTAGCCTGCCTCTCCACCCAGGTAGCCGCTGGCAGTACCACATGGGCAAGCTTAGCGATCTCAGTGGGAAATATGTCCTGGACCACGAGGAAACTGGCTTTCCGCAAAGCCTTCTTCACATTATTAACATCGGGCACTGCCATCGTCGGGTCTCCCCCCACAACATAGAGGTAGGGACATTTATACAGCATGTCTATATAGGTAATCCCCGGCTTTGTAGGCAGGCTAGCTACTCCCCACGCCTCTTCAAAAAATTTTGCCGTCTCCTCACCAACACGCTTAAATCCGGGGTAGAAGACACATAGGCAGCCCATGTCACCACTGCCCTCACCGTTTATCTGCCCTCTCATTGAGTTTATCCCACTCCCCGACTTACCAGCATGCCCGCAAAGAAGGGCTAGGTTAGCGTGATTCCTAACATTGTCGGTGCCAACATAATGCTGGGATATACCCTGGTCATAGAGAATACATCCCCTCTCTGCCTTAGCATAGGTAATTGCCGCCTCTCTAATCAAATCTTTCGGCACCCCAGTGATTTTTTCTGCCTGTTTTAGGTCTATCTTGGAGAGAAAATCACGCAATTTATCAATCCCGGCTGTCCTTGACGCAATGAACTCTTTATCCTCCAGCCCCTCAGCCAGGATGATGCTCATCATGGCGTTTATCAGGGCAGCATCTGTGCCTGACCTTAGTTGTAGGTGTATGTCAGCCAGATGCCTTGCCGTGGCAGTTTTCCTGGGGTCAGTATAGATAACTTTAGCCCCCTTGGCTTTAGCTCGGAATACCCTTCGGGCTATCATGGGGAAGGTCTCCATGATATTAACACCGGCGAGGCAGATGCAATCAGCGAGCTCAATTTCAGGCTGGGAGGTCTGCATTGCCCCTGAGCCCATGGCAGGAATCAGGGCAGCCGCTGCTGGGGAATGACACAATCTACCGCAATATTCTACATTATTGGTACCCATCACCACTCGGGTAAACTTCTGCATCACATAAGCGTCCTCATTGCTATTCCGACATGAGGCGATAAAGCCAAAGCTCTCCGGGCTGGACTCCTTCAGCTTCGAGGATACTAGGTCAAGAGCTTCATCCCAAGATGTTTCTTTAAGAGTGCCGTTCTTTCTCACCAGTGGCATCTTTAGCCTGTCTTCGCTGTAGATGTAATGGTAGGCGTTCTTGCCTTTAGGGCAGTTTGCTCCCTGGTTTACCGGGTGCTCCTTCCACGGCTCCTGTCCAATGATTTTGCCATCTTTGACCACCAGGTTAATGCCACAACCGCAGCTACAATAGGGGCATATGGTAGGCACATATTCAATACTCATTTTCGCCTCCTGTTAAGCGGACTCGGACCAAGATTTTTTATAGCTTGGGTAAAACTCTTAATTGTCTCAACCACCTTTGTTGCCTCGGATGCTCCAATCCATTCCAGCCTCACTCTCTCGCTATTGATGCCCACAGCCTTAAGGAAAGGCTTCAACCCCACCACCCTCCTTCTAGCATTCAGATTACCTTTTGTATAATGGCACTCTCCGGGATGGCAGCCACAAACTAGAACGCCATCAGCGCCAGCAGTAAATGCCTTTAGTATTAGGTGCTCGTTTACTCTCCCAGAGCACATTAGTCTTATTATGTGTACGTTAGGTGAGCACTTGAGTCGTGACACCCCTGCTAGGTCAGCGGCTGAATAAGAACACCAGTTGCAAAAGAAACCAATTATCTTGGGTTCAAATTCGTTCACCGATGCCTCCTTGATACCTTATTCAATCTGCCTGATATATCAGACAGCATATGCTAAAATGTAAAGAACCAGAGCAATTAGATTTAATACTGAAGCGGCATTATACCCTAGAGGGGTATAGTATGTCAACATAATCTGGTTTTTTTGGAGGATATCATGGCTGACGAAGCAGTATCAAAAGAGGTTTTGTTGAACCGATTGAAAAGAATTGAGGGACAGGTTCGTGGCATTGAGAAGATGATTGAGAATGGCCGCGACTGTGAAAGTATTATTACCCAGTTAGGGGCAGTACGCTCAGCTATCGAAAGCGCTGGTGCGCTTTTGCTAAGAAACTACATGAGAATTTGCTTTAACAAGGAAGCACCAGAATGTGCTGATATCGAGTCTCTAGCACGTGCTATTGCCATTTGGGGCAGAGTACACAGTAGCGACAAAATTTAGTACAGAAAAGGCCCCCTTGAATATATTTCTTGATCGTCACCATTCCATTCTCATTACCGCGATTCTAATGTCCCGCCCTACAATGAGGTTGCCAATCTGAAAGATAAGGGTAGCTGTAATCCAGGCTATTGCTGTAGTATAGAAGATAGCAGTAATTAGTATCGTCCTAGAGTTGCTTTATCCTCCGATAGTGGCCACACTAGCAACACAGGGTACACAAAGTAAACAGAAGTCCAGATTGTTCAGGGTAAAGCATAAAAACGCTAGCCAGTCCCTTCCGCTTTACCTCAGAAAAGCACCAGTGGTAAGATATGTGGGTACTCGGAAGAGGCTCAGATTTTTGTGAGAGGGCTTCTTGGTATTTTTTCTAACCTGACCCAGAACATCAGCAGGTGGTAGCACAGTTGAGGCCGTTCCTTAGCGCTGCTCCGGCACGTGATGGTTATGAGGTAGGAGTCTATGCAGTTGCCTATTTTAGTATTTCACCCTACCGCTTTGACTTCCTCGCTAGACAGGATGTTCGCAGCATACCTAAGAGCAGCCAGTATATCCTCACGGGTGATTTCATATTCAGTCACAATCTCTTCGTAGGTCATTCCTGCCGCAAGTTTGCCTATGATGAGGTCGACAGGAACTCGCGTTCCATTAATTACAGGCTTACCGAAACGAATTCTCTTATCTACACTTATCATTGGAGCTATTTCCATAATATCCCCCTTTACGCTTAGTTCCCCCAATTCAAATAAGATTAGCGCCAGAAGCGAGGCACAAAGACCGCTAAATTCTCACGATGCTCTAAATTC
>PCSL01000089.1:0-171 GCA_002772325.1 Chloroflexi bacterium CG23_combo_of_CG06-09_8_20_14_all_45_10 | reverse complement strand
ATTATGAGCGTATGCTCATAATATAGGAGAAAAGATGTCGAGACCGCCGAAGTGCCGTCGAGTTGCCTTCCTGCCAGGCGTAACCTATTTCAAGCCGGCAGGTATACCGTTAAGAGCTCTTGAAGAGGTACGCCTCTCTGTGGAGGAGGCTGAGGCAATACGATTGAAAGA
>PCSL01000098.1:8516-8695 GCA_002772325.1 Chloroflexi bacterium CG23_combo_of_CG06-09_8_20_14_all_45_10 | reverse complement strand
ACCTCCTGACCGTATTGGGATGAATATTGAGAATAGAGGCAACTTCCTTCACAGTGAGCATCTTTTGGGGGAGTTTGCTTTCATAACCTTCTGCATCCATCGTTATCTTTTCCACATATTAGGCACTATCAATTACTACTAATATACAACGACTCTTTATAAACACAATGGGAATTTAG
>PCSL01000098.1:8281-8449 GCA_002772325.1 Chloroflexi bacterium CG23_combo_of_CG06-09_8_20_14_all_45_10 | reverse complement strand
ATTGCCACGCCGGAGCTTGCCCTGAGCACCACGAGATTCTTCGGTCGCTTCCCTCCCTCAGAATGACAAGGAGTGCCGGACTCAGAACGACAGAAAGCGAAGAAGCTCGCAATGACAATCGGGGGTGGTTCTGCCAGGCAAGCCTTTTACGTCATTGCGAGGAGTAGC
>PCSL01000098.1:7900-8042 GCA_002772325.1 Chloroflexi bacterium CG23_combo_of_CG06-09_8_20_14_all_45_10 | reverse complement strand
CATCGCCTCAAGGCCTAAGGCGATGAATTCCTCCAGTTCCAATCCAATTTCCTGGCAGCTAAGCAATTGTTCTCGGCTAACTCCGGCAGCAAATCTTTTCTCACGGAAGCGTTTCATCACCGATTTGGTGGTCAATCCACTC
>PCSL01000098.1:5108-7814 GCA_002772325.1 Chloroflexi bacterium CG23_combo_of_CG06-09_8_20_14_all_45_10 | reverse complement strand
TCGTGGAATACCATGGCTTTCATTGTGGCATAAGATGGCATGAGCCATTTTTTCACTAGCCCCAAGCTCTTGCGCTATGTCGGCCCCCAGTTTACTATGGCTACCGGGATCACGTTCGACCAACTCCACATCTATGTCGTGCAGGAGCCCGGTGAGCCCCCATTCCTCTTCATCCTCCCCAAGCTTTTTAGCCAGAACGTACATGATTGCCTCGGTAGCTAACATGTGCTTTACCATATTTCCATCCTGAACATTGGCTCGGATGGAATCAAGGATTTCGTCTCTATTCACCTTTATGCTCATGATAAGAGGTCCCTCTTTTTATCACCCTCACTTTATTTCCCCTCTTGTAAGGGAAAGAAACTTCATTACATGAGAGGATAGGTAGAAGTTCCCTTTTTGACAATATATCACTTAAGTATTGCCCAGTGGAAGAACCTTCCTTGAGGGCTATTTCTTCCGGGGTGCCAATGGCGATAATGTAGCCACCTTCGTCACCAGCTCCAGGCCCAAGGTCAATGACCCAATCAGCATTTTTGATTACATCCAAGTGATGCTCAATGACAATTACTGTGTTTCCATAGTCCACCAAGCGTTGCAGCACCTGCAACAAGCAAGCAACATCGGGGAAGGAAAGGCCTGTAGTGGGCTCATCAAGGATATAAAGGGTTTTGCCTGTGGAGTGACGGGATAGCTCAGTAGCCAATTTTACTCGCTGTGCCTCGCCTCCAGAGAGGGTAGGGGCCGGCTGCCCCAAGCAGATATACCCCAAGCCAACATCCCTGAGTGTTTCCAATTTGCTTTTCACTCTGGGAAAATGGTCGAATAAAACCAAAGCTTCATCCACAGTCATATCGAGAATTTCAGCGATATTTTTTCCTTTAAAGCGAATCTCCAAAGCTTCACGATTATAGCGCTTTCCCTTGCATACCTCACAAGGGATGGTGACATCGGGCAAAAATTGCATCTCAATTTGAACATAACCGGCTCCCTGACAAGCTTCACACCTACCACCCTTTACATTGAAGGAGAAACGCCCTGGAGGATAGCCACGCATCCTGGCTTCAGGAACAGCAGTGAAGAGCTCCCGAATAGGGGTAAATGTTCCAGTATAAGTAGCTGGGTTGCTCCGCGGTGTGCGTCCGATGGGCGACTGGTCAATGTTAACCACCTTGTCAATATATTCCGTGCCAATAATGCCATCGCATTGGCCTGGCCACTCCTTGGCTCGGTAGAAAAGTTTAGCCAGGTTTTTATAGAGGACTTCATCAATAAGAGAGCTTTTGCCACTACCAGAAACGCCAGTGATGCAAACAAATTTGCCTAAAGGGATGTGAACATCAATGTTCTTCAAGTTGTTTTCCCTGGCACCTTTAATCACCAGCTCTTTCCCCGAGCCAAGGCGGCGTTGTTTTGGCAAGGGGACTTCTTTCACCCGGCTAAGATATTGTCCCGTTATTGACTCAGGACAATTCATAATATCCAATAAAGTCCCTGTGGCAACAACTTCCCCTCCTTGTTTACCTGCCCCGGGACCCAGATCAATAATGTAATCAGCTGCTCTCATCATAGCCTCATCATGCTCGACAATGATTATGGTGTTATCCAAATCCCTGAGGCGTTTCAGAGTGCTTATCAGACGGGAGCCATCAGCAGGATGCAAACCCACCGTGGGCTCATCGCAAATATAAAGCACACCGGTGAGCCCGCTGCCAATCTGGGTGGCTAAATGGATTCTCTGTGCCTCGCCTCCACTCAAGGTTGCTGAACCACGGTCTATAGTTAAGTAGCTCAGACCTATGTCCCTGAGGAAACCCAAGCGGGCCTGAATCTCTTTGATAATTTGATTAGCGATGCTAAGTTCGCGCGGGCTAATCTGGCTGCTCAGCCCTTCCGCCCAATCCAGAGCTTCCGTCACAGATAGGGCAGTAACATCCATAATATTTTTGCCACCGATAGTGACAGCCAAAGATTCTGGTTTGAGCCTCTTCCCCTGACATATAGGACAAGGGTGGGATGACATATACCTTCCAATATCAGCCCTTACACTGTCAGAATCTGTCTCGCGATAGCGACGTTCCAGATGTGGTATGACCCCCTCAAAGTTTGTGTAATACTGGCGCACTCTGCCATAGCGGTCTTCGTATTTTGCTAAAACCATCTCGCCACCATTGCCATAGAGGATTAAGTGGAGCTGGCTCTCAGTCAAATTCTTGACTGGTGTGGTGAGGGAAAAGCCATAGCGATGAGCCAGGGATTGAAGTATGCTACTATACCAGGTGCTGAGCTGCCCATTTCTTGCCCAGGGTTGAATAGCCCCCTCAGCTAGGCTGAGCTCTTTATCAGTGATAACCAAATTAGGGTCAATCTCTAATTTGCAGCCCAGTCCAGTGCAAGCGGGACAAGCGCCATGAGGGCTATTGAAACTAAATGTCCTGGGGGCGATCTCTCCCAGGCTAATGCCACAATAGACACAGGCAAAGTGTTCCGAGAAAAGCAACTCTTGGCTTTGGGACTCCTCCCCTCCTTCAGAATGATAACCTTCCCCTGTCACCCTGAACGAAGTGAAGGGTCTCTGAGATTCTTCGCGGAGTTTATCCTGAGCGAGATTCTTCGGTCGCTTCTCTCCCTCAGAATGACAGGAGGTGAAAGGCCCAGGATGACGGTTGAAGATGGAGATGAGCACCACGCCTGACCCTAGTTTCA
>PCSL01000098.1:3170-5025 GCA_002772325.1 Chloroflexi bacterium CG23_combo_of_CG06-09_8_20_14_all_45_10 | reverse complement strand
TGCTTTTTGTTCTTATCCAGGTGAAATTCCTCGGAAAGGTCATGAATTCGCCCATCAACTCGAACTCGGACAAATCCCGCTTTTTGCAAATCTTGAAATATTTGTTGCTGTTCGCCCTTACGGTCTCTAACCAGTGGTGCCAGAATCATAATCCGACTTCCCCCAGGTATTTCTTGAACAGCATCCACAATTTGCTGCACTGTCTGGCGAGAAATCTCACGCCCACATTTGGGGCAATGCGGGTGACCAATACGAGCGAAGAGAAGGCGCAAATAGTCATAGATCTCAGTGACGGTGCCTACCGTAGACCTGGGATTATGAGGTGGCCCTTTTTGGTCAATAGAGATAGCCGGGCTAAGCCCCTCAATATAATCCACATCGGGTTTTTGCATCTGCCCCAGGAATTGACGCGCATAGGCAGAAAGAGATTCCACATACCGGCGTTGACCCTCAGCGTATATGGTATCGAAGGCTAACGAGCTTTTGCCTGAACCAGAAACACCAGTGATGACCACCAAGTTATTTCTAGGGATAACGACATCTATGTCCTTAAGGTTGTGTTCCCTGGCACCCTTAACGAATATGGCGTCTGGCATACTGCCCTTAATTGTAACATCAGCGCCGATGGTTCTCAAAAGGAGCATAAATCAGAATTAAGTAGTCAGAATACAGAATTCAGAAGATTCCTTATCTTTACTGGTTACTATCTACTGAATTCTGGCTACTAATTGTTTAGGATTTAGTGCTTAGTATTTATTAATATTTTGGCGGGGATGAACCCCGCCACTACAGGATTTTCGTAGTGCGACCCTTCAGGGTCGTGCACGAGGCTAAAGCCTCGCACTACGATTATAATACTACGGCTTTAAGGGAGAGGCTAGGTGAGGGATCCTTCGCCGCCTCCTTGCTTCCCTCGGAGCTTCGGCTCAGAATGACAGGAAGTGAAGGGCTCACAACACCAATTTATGCAATTAAATCAGCCCACCGAAACTTATCAATACCGGCGCCAGTAACAACGAGACTACCGACATCAGCTTGAGCATGATATTGAGAGAAGGCCCGGCAGCATCTTTCATCGGGTCACCAGCAGTATCTCCCACCACTCCTGCCTTATGAGCCTCTGAGCCTTTGCCGCCAAAATGCCCGGCTTCAATCCACTTTTTAGCATTATCCCAGGAGCCACCAGCGTTGTTTAAGGTGATAGCAAAGATAAAGCCTGTGGCTAAAGCACCAACAAGGAAACCAGCCAGAGCATATTTGCCCAGAATTACTCCTACAAGCACGGGCATAATAATGGTTATTATTGAGGGAGCCATCATCAGCTTCAGTGCTGCTCCGGTGCAAATATCTACGCACCTACCATACTCTGGCTTGGCTGTTCCCACCATCAAGCCCTTTATCTCACGCCATTGCCGACGAACTTCATCTACAATAAGCGCCGTAGTTACACCCACTGATTTCATCGTCATAGCACAAAAGACAGGGGGCATAAGAGCACCTAGAATTATCCCCACGATAACCGGTGCGCTTAGCAAGCTCAATGCTGGCGGTACTATTACCTCACCGGTAGGAGAAATTGTTACTATTTGTGTAGCTATGGCGAAGGCAAGGATCAAGCCTAAGGAATTCATAGCAGCAGCACCGATAGCAAATCCTTTGCCCGTGGCTGCGGTAGTATTGCCCAGAGAATCTAAAGCATCAGTTCGCTCACGCACCTCAGGTGGTAACCCCACCATGGTAGTAATGCCACCAGCATTATCAGCCACAGGTCCATAAGCATCAGTGGCCAGCGTCACACCTAAAGTAGACAGCATACCAGCAGCAGCTAAGGCTACACCATAGAAACTAGCGAAAT
>PCSL01000098.1:617-3132 GCA_002772325.1 Chloroflexi bacterium CG23_combo_of_CG06-09_8_20_14_all_45_10 | reverse complement strand
GGAGGCCAGCTGCTCATCATGCCATTGGCAAAGCCACGAACTATGGTAGCACCCCCGCCGGCAGTGGAGGCTTGCGAAATTTCCAGTGTTGGCTTATAAGCATAAGAGGTAAAGTAGTTCGTGCTTTCCCCCATAAGCACACCAGCTATAAGGCCGGCCAGCACTGCCCAGAAGAGACCTAAGCTGGCATGTAAGAAATGAATCACAAGAAAAGCAAATATCACCGTCAATATTGAGGCGCTAAGCGTGCCGCGACGCAAGGCTCCCAAAAGAGCACCCATCTCCACCTTCTCTCCCACTCTGACTAAAAAACAGCCAATTATAGAGGCTATAATGCCTCCCGCCATGATTAGCATAGGTAGATACCAAGCAGTTTTGATATCAGCAACTACCCCAATTGCCACAGCAACAGTACATAATGTCATGGTAGCAATGACAGTTTCAATATAAGACTCGAATAAATCAGCACCCATACCACACACATCGCCAACATTATCACCGACAAAGTCAGCTATCACGGCAGCATTCCTGGGGTCATCCTCTGGTATCCCCGCCTCCACCTTACCCACTAAATCGGAGCCGGCATCGGCCCCCTTAGTAAAAATACCACCACCCACTCTAGCAAAGAGGGCGACACCCGAAGCCCCTACACCGTAGGCTGGAATTATTGCCAGGAAACTAGGGTCATCATGCCAGGCGAAATAGAGAATAGATAGCCCCATAATGCCAATGCTAACCACAGTTAGCCCCATAACCGCCCCTCCCCGGAAGGAAACTCTCAATCCCTGATTCAAGCTTTTTTGTGCCGCGGCACAGGTCCTGCCATTAGACCTTACAGCCATATTCATGCCGGCGTAGCCAGCACCCATAGAACAAAAGGCACCAAAAATCAGAGCCACACTCACTTTCCACTTCAAACCTGGGACAAATGCTAAGATGATGGCTAATACCACTACCACAATAAGCAGGGTGCGATATTCTCGGCCAATAAAAGCCATCGCTCCTTCCTTAATGGCAGCAGAACACTCTTTAATTTTGTCCGAGCCCTGGTCCTGCGCTAGGACGTATCGCACAAAATAGAGAACTACACCAGCTCCTAAAATCCCAGCGATGACACAAATCCAGACAATATCCATACTCCTCTCCTTTTATACAGTATTAAAGTAAGAGCACGTAGATTAAGATCTAGGTGCTCTTACCCCACTTGGTTTGCTAAGATAACTCTTGCCAAGAATGTAACTCTAATTAAAGATTCATTGCCTATAGTAGACAACAGTCTCACCCTTTCTCTACAATGTCACCTACTTTGCTGAAAAATGGACTATCAGCTACACACGCGTTCTGATTTCAAAGTTTATAGCGCCGGTAGGGTAGAAAAACGGGCCGTGCTTCATGCCTGGGGGGCGGCAAGCATAATACCCTGCTCTATAAGTTTTGTTCAGTGCCACATCTATGCTAGTCCCTCTAATTACAAAGACCTCTTCCCAGAAATCCTCATGGCAAAGTACCTTGCCTGGCGCAGCTTTGGGCTGCCGGATACAAGCATCCAAATCCGGCTCACATAGGAGCAGCCGGGTATAAGAGCCTGTATCTGGGTCCCTAGCCAATATTTTTTCGTATTTCCCGGGTATCCCCTCCACCGGTTTCCAAGGAATGAGCCCGGTATCAAAGAATTCCAATTCTGGTTTAGCCATTTTATCCCTCCTTTTATATTTTTATATCTATACTACCTTACACCATGACGTTATTTCTTAAAACACACCACCTCCGTCTAACACTTGAACCAAGCGATAGGCTCCGCAGAATAAACATGCCTGATGGCTCTTCCAACATGCTCATCAATTAGCTCCATCTCAAAGCGCGAGCTGAAACACAACCCACCACCAATGGTAGGCAATGTCCCTGAGTATATGACTGTACCTCTTAAGTCTCCTGTAACACGCGATTGCACCTTCTCAATCAGTTCCTCAGGCCTTATAATCTTTCCTAATTTGCCTTCTTGATACAATTGGCGCTGGCCATTCTCCTCCACCCACGCTCGCAGAATTAAGTCATCCCAATGCCCCTTCACATCCTCGTAGCGCCACACCTTTGGCGCAATGACATTAAAGTATATCTGCTTTGACATTAGGATGCTATGCTTTTCGAGCTCTCGGTCTGTGTGGTCACTGCCTACTGTAACATAGATATTATCACCATCAAGTAGAAGCACATATTCTACCTCACCAGAGTCTTTGCTATCGGGAAGGACTTTTATTCTCTCGCTAGTGGTAATCCTGTCTGGCAGCATTGGATAAAAAGCCGGAATCCCTTGAGATGTGGTGACCCCGTGCTTCCGCAATTCATCAATATGTTTTTGCACCTCACCTGGGCCGCGACCTGTAAATCCGGCGTTAATCATCTTTAGAACTTTGAATGTTAATTTCCTGGTACCATCGCCCTCAATGATTAATTCAAGCATTTTTCTAGCATCTCCTCCTTATCTAACTCTTTTATACCGGGAGAATCCTGTTTT
>PCSL01000098.1:0-594 GCA_002772325.1 Chloroflexi bacterium CG23_combo_of_CG06-09_8_20_14_all_45_10 | reverse complement strand
AACTTATAAACCTCTGCAATATCTATTTCACCTCTCACTATCCATTCGAAGATACCCCCGCTCGCAATAGACACCCCGTGTGGGTCAACAATAGCACTGTGCCCGAGATACTGGTTACCACGATTGAAGCCAGCACAATCGCAAGAAATCAAGTAACACTGGTTCTCATTAGCCCGAGCATGGCTTAGCTCTACCCAATTCTCTAGCCTTACCAAAGGCCATGCTGCTATGAGTAAGAAAACCTCTACACCTTTATTGATAGCCATTTTACGATAGAGTTCTGGGAAGCGCAGGTCATAACATATACTTAAACCCAGAACGCCAAGCTCCGTTTTTACTGCCACAATATCTCGCCCACGTTTCAGCAATACTGTCTCCTGAGACCCCATTAAATTAAACAGGTGCATCTTCCGGTATGTCGCAATAATCTTGCCCTTGGGGTCTAACAGAACCGCAGTATTGTAAAGCCCGTCATCTGCCCTTTCGACAATGCTGCCGGCCAGGATATATGCCTTAACAGCCCTTGCCTTCTCAGCTAGCCTAGAGATTGTTTCCCCCTGAAGGGTTTCACTGCCATCGTGATACATCTCGAAG
>PCSL01000092.1:9048-9190 GCA_002772325.1 Chloroflexi bacterium CG23_combo_of_CG06-09_8_20_14_all_45_10 | reverse complement strand
CACAGCGCAAAAGAAACTAGCCCAGGAAAGCCAAATCCATCCCCTTAAAGCTGAAGATATTCTCAAGTTGCATTCTTTATTACAAGCAGGAAATACTCAAGCAATCAGGTCTATTTTTACCGTTTAGAGAATTAGAACATGA
>PCSL01000092.1:7845-8996 GCA_002772325.1 Chloroflexi bacterium CG23_combo_of_CG06-09_8_20_14_all_45_10 | reverse complement strand
CTTGGAAGACCTGGTAGAGCTTCAAAAACAAGGAAAAACCCTAGTTGTGGTTCATGGTGGTGGTCAAGTGGCTTCTGAGTGGCTTGCCAGGCTTGGTATCTCCACCAGCTTCATAAAAGGATTAAGAGTTACTGATGCCGAGACTTTAAAGGTAGTGGCGGCAGTGTTTGGCGGCTTAGTTAATAAAGAATTGGTAGTAGCCATTCAAGCTTTGGAGGGGAAGGCAGTTGGTTTAAGCGGTGCTGATGGCAATTTGCTCTGGTCAACTATGAAGAACCCTGAACTAGGTTATGTTGGTGAGATTGTGGCTGTTGACCCCAGCCCTTTAAGGATGTTATTAGAAAAAGGCTATATGCCCGTGGTGGCACCAGTAAGTTTTGGCTTAGTTGGGAACAGGACAATGCTGCTTAATATTAATGGGGATGCTGCTGCTGGAGAAATTGCCGCTGCCTTGGCTGCTGAAAAGCTTATATTTTTGACCGATGTTGATGGCATTCACGATGACTCAGGCAAAACGCTATCCCGGCTTAGTGTTGCTGAGGCGAGAAAAATGCTTACCAACGGCATAATCTCCGGTGGAATGGTCCCTAAAATAGAGGCTAGCCTCAAAGCCTTGACTACAGTGCCTGTGGTACGCATCATTGACGGCAGAATGCCTCACGCTTTGCTCAATGTCATTGCGAGTAAAACGAAGCAATCTCAACTCGGAGGAACTACTATTGTCCCAGAATAACTGGCAAGAATTAGAGCAAAAGTTGTTTCTCAGAACGTTTAACAGGTTCCCTGTGACCTTGGTTCGGGGTAAAGGAGCTCGAGTCTGGGATGACCAGGGCAAAAAATACCTCGACCTTGTTGGTGGTTGGGCAGTTAATAGCCTGGGTCACTGCCCACCAGTGGTAGTTGAAGCTTTGGAGAAGCAGGCCAAAACCCTTATACAGGCATCGAACCAATTTTATACCATCCCACAGATACAATTAGCCCAAATCCTGATACAGAATAGTTGCCTCGATAGGGTTTTCTTCTCTAATAGTGGCGCTGAGGCTAACGAGGGTGCTGTGAAATTAGCCCGTAGATATGGGAAGCTCTACCTTAACGGTGCTTATGATATTATCACCACTCATAATTCCTTCCACGGGCGGACTTTAGCTATG
>PCSL01000092.1:5185-7833 GCA_002772325.1 Chloroflexi bacterium CG23_combo_of_CG06-09_8_20_14_all_45_10 | reverse complement strand
GGACAGAGTAAATTCCAGCAGCCCTACATACCTTTGCCCACCGGCTTCATCAATGTTGATTACAACGATGTAGAAAAAATCAAAGTAGCCACTACCGCTCGCACCTGTGGTGTAATGCTAGAGCCAATCCAGGGCGAAGGTGGAGTCAATGTGCCAGACGACAACTACCTTAAGGAGGTAGAGGAATGGTGTCACGAAAAGGGTATCCTCCTTATTCTGGATGAAATTCAGACAGGCATCGGTCGCACAGGAACGCTTTTTGCCTACGAGCAATATAATGTGGAGCCAGATATAATGACCCTAGCTAAGGGATTGGGCAGTGGTGTGCCCATTGGCGCTTTCTTAGCCAAAGAGCACGTCTCTGTCTTTACCCCTGGTGAACATGGTTCTACCTTTGGCGGCAACCCTCTGGTTTGCGCTGCTGCTTACGCCACGGTGAAATACATCATCGAGCAAGATATACCTGGAAAGGTTAAACAGGGGGGAGAGTATTTTATGACTAAGCTGGAGAGCTTGAAGCAGCAATTTGATTTCATCACTCAGGTGAGGGGTCGAGGATTCCTAATAGCTTTGGAATTCAAGGGTGAAATCGCTGAGGAAATAGCCTTGGCTTGTTTAAAAAGGGGCTTGCTAGTTAACAAAGTGAAGCCAAACACTATCCGATTTATGCCCCCCCTTATTATTAGCCAAAAAGAAGTAGACGAGGCAATTAGCATTCTAGAGGATACTTTAGAAGATGCTCTAAGTTTGTAGTGCGAGGCTTTAGCCTCGTGCAAAAAAGAATCGGAGGATTTGTAGAATAATGGACAAGGCAGTTCTAGCTTACAGTGGTGGTCTGGATACCTCTGTAGCCATAAAGTGGCTCAAGGAAAGATATAACCTGAAGGTTATCACTCTCACTGCGGATATAGGTGGCTATAGCAATCTCGAAGCTATTAGGCAAAAGGCACTCGATATAGGAGCGATAAAAGCGCTAGTAATGGATGCCAAAGAAACTTTTATCAAATCCTTTGTTTTCCCAGCTCTTCAAGCTGATGCCCTTTATGAGGGTCAATATCCGCTAGCCACCGCACTAGGGCGTCCTCTCATCGCCCAACTTTTAGTGGATACGGCTAAAAAAGAAGGAGCTACCATTGTAGCTCATGGCTGCACCGGCAAGGGCAACGACCAAGTAAGATTCGATGTAAGCATAGCCGCTCTGGCTCCTGAGCTCAAAGTGATAGCTCCAGCCAGGGAGTGGAATATGACCAGAGAGCAAACAATTGCCTATGCCCAGGATCATAATATCCCTGTTCCAGCTACAACAGCTAGCCCTTATTCCGTTGACGAAAATTTATGGGGAAGGAGCATTGAATGCGGCGCCCTGGAAGACCCCTGGAGTGAGCCTCCCAAGGATGTCTTTGCCTGGACAAGATCCCTTGAAGAAACACCAGGACAACCTAGCTATCTGGAGATCGGTTTTGAAAAGGGAATACCAGTAAGCCTTGATGACGAAGAATTGGACGGGGTCACGCTTGTTCAGAGAATTCACGAGTTAGCCGCTGAGCATGGCATAGGCAGGATTGACCATGTGGAAAACAGATTAGTGGGCATAAAATCGAGGGAGGTTTATGAGGCACCAGCGGCTACTGTGCTGCTCAAAGCTCACCAAGCTTTAGAGGATCTGGTGCTGACCAAAGAGCAGCTCCGCTTTAAGGCAAAAGTAGTTAGCGAATATGCTGACCTTATTTACAATGGATTATGGTTTACCGGTCTTCGCCAGGACTTAGCTGCTTATGTGCAAAGTTCGCAAAGATACGTTACTGGCATAGTGAAGGTCAAGCTTCACAAAGGTAATTGCCGAATAGTGGGTAGAAAGTCTCCCTATTCCCTCTACAATTTCAGCCTGGCTACTTATGATAAAGGTGATGTCTTTGACCAGAGCGCCTCCCCCGGCTTCATTCATATCTGGGGTTTGCCAGTGAGAACTCAAGCAAGAGTGCAACCTCCAAAACCATCCGAATAGTAAAGGGGGATTCTTTGCTTTTGCCAAAGAGGGTAAAATTGACAAAACTTGGCTTACAGCCAAAAAGCGGGAAAGGGGTTATGCCACGGGAACCTCAGGAGACGCCTAAGACAAGCAATCCCCAATTAACACGGGAAGGGCATAGAGCACGGCTACGGGAGAAATTTAATAAATCTGGGCTGTCAGCTTTCCTTGATTACGAGATTGTTGAACTATTACTGACCCTGGGTGGTACGCGTGGCGATTGCAAACCACAGGCCAAAGAAGCAATAAAAAGGTTCAAAACCTTGCGGGGAGTTTTAGCCGCTTCTAGTGAAGAACTGCAAGAGATTAAAGGTATTGGTCCAGCCAACGCCTTCGCCATCAAGCTGATACAGGAACTATCCCAGAAGTTCCTCGAGGAGCAGATTCTTAATAAACCCTATTGTAAGTCCTCAAAAGAGGTCTTTGATTGTCTATACCTCTCTATGCGAGACCTCAAAAAAGAGACCTTCAAAGTTATGTTCCTCAATGCCCAAAATCAGGTTATCGAAGTGGATGACCTCTTCGAGGGGACATTAACTGCTAGCGCTGTCTATCCCCGGGAAATCATCGAGAAAGCTATTAAATACAATGCTGCTGCTCTAATCTTTGTCCATAATCA
>PCSL01000092.1:0-5174 GCA_002772325.1 Chloroflexi bacterium CG23_combo_of_CG06-09_8_20_14_all_45_10 | reverse complement strand
ATCCTGAGCCCAGCGATAACGATAAACAAATAACCAGGGATTTGGTCTTCGCTGGCAATATCATGCAGATTAAAGTCTTAGACCACATCATCATAGGCGATAATAGATACTTCAGCTTTGCCGACGAAAAGCTGATTGAAGAATACGAGCTGAATTTCTTGAATTTGAAAAAATAAGGCGCAATTATGAAAAAGGGGGTAGGCTACTTAAATAAAAGGGAAACAGATGTTATAGGCTCCTTTGCGAAGGAACTGAAAGACAAACTGGGAGATGAAATCTTATCTATACGGCTTTTTGGCTCAAAGGTAAGGGGAGATTTCTACCAAGATTCGGATATTGACATATTTATTCTGGTGAAGGAGAAAAAAAAGGCTGTGATCGAGGAATTAGATGAAATCGCTGCAAATTATGTCCTTCACTATGATTTACCTTTGTCTCCCGTTGTTTATGACATGTTTGAATATCGAAAAAACAAGGAACTGGGGTCTTTTTTCTTTGAAAATGTGGAAAAAGAAGGAATTCTTTTATGAGTCACGTAAATTTAGCTAAATACAGGCTAGAGAAGGCGAAGGAAATTTTAATAGAGGCTGAAGATGCCCTCAAGCAAAATCATTTTGGGATGTCAGTCAATAGAAGCTATTATGCTATGTTCACCTCTGCAAAAGCACTTTTAGCAATGAAAGACTTGGATAGCAGCAAGCACTCTGGCGTAATTTCATTATTCAATCAGCATTTAGTTAAGCTCAGGCTTTTCCCCGAGGAGTTCAGTAAGTTTCTTCAGAAAGCAAAACGCATAAGAGAGAATGCTGATTATGGAGATTTTGTTAAGATTGCTGAAGAAGACGCCAAAGATCAGCTTGAACATGCTCGAAAATTCGTGGCAGAAGCCAAAAGAACGCTACTAAAAATGATAGAAAATGCACAGGAATAATCCTTACACTCCTGCTATCGGAGTTTGAAAATGGAACGACTAAGTCAGAGCGAGATTGAATTTATCACTCATTGTTTGAAGGAAGGCAAGCCTTTGCCTGATAGCTACCGTTATATAATCCTTGAGTAAGGCATTCGCCCAGTTTTCGATTTTGAGGTAGTTGGCTTTAGCTAAAGCCCTTAAAGTATCCCCTGCGTGGCTACTTGAGGAGGCAGATAGACAAGACGCTTTCCAATAAGTCGTTTGTTTTATTGAAATCTCGTCCAAATCTATTAAAAATCTATTCAAAAAGATATAATAGTCTCTACCAAGGTGGCAGTGCGATGGATTTATTGCAGGTCATAGTTGAACTAAGGCATAGTATGCCTCTTAAACTCTTTACTCCTTACGAAGACTTATTCCGTTCACTTACTGGGAAGGAATTGCCTGAAAAGGAGTTAGCATTACCCGGTTTTCAATTAAACATTGCTGAAAAGCAAATGCGGATTGTGGTTGATCCTAGGAGAACCGCTATCGTCTTGGGAGATGTTCCCAATATAGGCTACTGTGTGGATAATGTTATGGCGGTGTTTAGGAAGATAAGCGAGCTGGCTAAGCTACCGCCGCTTTCCCGCCTTGGCGAAAGAAGCTATTGGATTGAAGAGTCTAAGATTAGCTTCGACGAGCTTGTCTCTACCTATAAAAAACTGGTATACAAGCCAATAAATATTATTGGAGAGTCAATAGATGTTGGTGCTAGTTTTATTCTTGCCTCCGGTGAATACAAGGCAAACATAGCATTCGGCCCTATGGAGTTACCCCGATTGGAATCAATGCTTACGTTTAAGCCACCTAAATTACCAAAGGTGGCTACATTCTTGGACGTAGATTATTACCTGGGGATAGAGCAGAAGGAAATAACTGAAAGAATACTTCATGATTTCGTTAGCTCTGGCTTAAACTATGCAAGTGAACAAAGTAAAAGATTGATGAGCCTTTTTGAGGAGGTAAAGCAATGACAGTCCCTATGGCAACTTTGCGTGAAGAAATTGGCAAAATAAATACTCCAGTCATCTCAGGTAGTGCCCTTTCCTCGGCATATGTTGCACTTCCTCTGCAAGCTTTAGTACCGCAGTTTTATCAATGGCGAACCATTGAGCCACTTACACCCACAACTTTTAATGGTCAGCAGCCTGTGTCATTTCTGGTTGATACTATGGACCTGCCACTAGCAACACAAAGATGGAAGATAAGCATCCCCGAGCATCCCGAGATAACCTTTGATGACCTGCGTGCTGGTAAATGGCCGAAACCAACGGAAAAGGAACTGGAGGCACGCGGTAAAGCTTTAGAGTTAGCACAAGGTGTTCATGACAAGCTTGATATCAGACCACTTACGACCGCCACTATAATTTGTCAGCTCCGTGAGGGAAAGGAAGGTCGTGACTGAGCAACTAGTTGTTGATGCAAATGTAGTGGCTAAGCTATACCTCAAGGATGAGCAGTATGCCGACAGAACAGATTTGTTATTCTCAAGATTCAAGCGAGGCGAGATTCATCTGGCTGCCCCTCGTCTAATTACCTATGAGGTTCCAGCAGCCATTAAACGGGGAGCTGTCAGAGCGAAGGCTGATGAGGAAACATGGCGAGCGGCAATTCAGTCTTTTGAGCTGCTTGAGTCGAAAGGACTACTTATCATCGATGATTCTGGTGCTAAGTATGAAGCTATGAGACTGGCTATCAATTACAGATGTTTCTATTTTGATGCTTTATACTTACTTTTAGCAGAGGATTTGGGGTGTCCTTTTATCACAGCAGATGGCAAACTCCTTAGGGCGTTACAGGGGCGGGTACCATACCTTATTTCTCTAGCAAGTTATAAATAAGGAACTTGGTCTTAGCCTGGTTCCAATGGGAGACACCGAATATGAAAAACGCTAAGAGGTTCACTGAGCCTACATCGGCTGGCAAGCATGATAAGGTTGAGTCAAAGTGCTGAAGCCATCTCTAAAGCGGCGACCTTGCTCTGATATAATTAAAGGGGAAGAGATGTTTAAGCCAAAGTTCGAATACACCAACAAAGCAGTGTAAAGGATTAACGGGAACAAGGGATTCTTATGGAACCACTAAGCCAGAGCGAAATTGAATTTATCACCCACTGCTTGAAGGTGGCTGGAAAACTGCACAATTCGCTATTCTGTTTGCGGTATAGCTACTTGCAGAGCATAAACACAACGACAGGATCGGTTTTTTAACTTGAAGCGACGTTTTCAACTGTAGAGCCATGCATGGATAGTGTAAAAATAGTAAAATATTAATTAGGTGTTTTGTTACAAATTTCGAGCTATTGTCATTAAATAGTCTAATGCGGTTCATTGGTAGTAAGGAAAGCTTGATACCCTTCATCTCTGAAATTATTGAAAGCATTAGCATTAGTGGAAGAGTTTTCTTCGACATATTTTCGGGTACGACGCAAGTAGCTCAGCACTTTAAAAAAATGGGCTATCATATTATTTCAAATGATAATCTTTACTTCTCCTATCTTTTACAAAGGACATACATAGAAAATAACGTCGTTCCCCTGTTTTTGAGGTTGGTGCCGTGGCTGAGAGAAAAGGGAACTTATGATGATAGCAAGACGGGAGCACAGAACGTTATTGACTTTCTAAACGCTGCAGACGCTATTAAAGGATACGTTTTTGAAAATTATGCCAGAGATGGCAAGTATCACCGAATGTATTTCTCCAATGAGAATGCCCAGAAAATCGATGGCATATTATCTCTTATAGAATTGTGGCAGCAAAATGACCTTATATCAGAGATGGAAGAAAATATATTAAAGACTGCGTTGATAGAAGCAATACCTTTTGTTTCCAATATTTCGGGGACTTACGGAGCATATCTAAAACATTGGGATGAAAGAGCCTTTAAGCCCCTAACGCTCACAGTACCTCAGTTCATACTATCAACTAAGCAGCATTATTGTTTTCAAAAAGATGCCAATGAATTAATAAGGGATTTCGACACAGATATACTTTATCTTGATCCTCCTTATAATACGAGACAGTATATTTCAAACTACCATGTTTTGGAAACCACAGCGAGGAATGACAGGGCAGAGCTAAAAGGAAAAACCGGACTACGCAAGGACGATTATTTGTACAAATCGAAATTTTCTCAAGAGAAATATTGTGTTGAGGCTCTCGAAGATCTAATCATGTCTGCTAGAGCAAAGTACATCTTGATGAGCTATAACTCTGAGGGGATTATTCCAGAGCGTGAGATAGAGAGAATTTTTAAGAAGAAGGGGAAGAATTATAACAAATTTGAACAAAGTTACAGAAGGTTCAAAAGTCATTCGCGGGGGAAAACGAAAGGGGCTGTAACCGAATATATTTACTTTGTAGAAACGCCTGGGGCTAAATATTATCTTGTTGAACTCGAAGAGCAACAAGAACAACTCAGTCGTGTACGTGACCAGTTACCTTTATTTGAACTTGCTAGGTCTAGGAAATTCAGAATCGATCATACAGAGAGCGGTATCTATGATATTCGTAATAAATTGAACAATTTGACTGGAAAAGAATGGGTTTACAGAACTAATTCTGTTGAAATATTGGACAACGATTATGATGAGGCGAGACTCCTTGAGTTTATGGCAGAAATACTCGAGACCAAGTATAGTACAAAAGGGAAAGAGAGTTTTTCTCATGTATTGAGGGCAAGAAACCCTGCCCCTAAACCTCCGCAGCTAATGAAGAGACTTATCGATTTCTTTACTAAGGAAAATGGTTGGGTATTTGATCCTTTTATGGGAGTCGGAGGAATCTTACTAGGAGCCTCCCTCACAAACAGAAACGCCGTGGGTATTGAGTTATCTCAAGAATACGTTGACATATATAAGGAAGTCTGTCGAAGAGAAAACCTGAAAGAGCAAAAAGCCATAGTGGGGGATGCAAGAGACATCGACAAGTTCGCTGACGTGACGGGAAGGATTTTTGATTTAATATTAACTGATCCACCATATTCCAACATGATGGCCAAAAAGAAGACAGGAGAGGCAGTAAAAAAGGGAGGAAATACTGATGCTACGCCTTTTACAAAGTACAAAGAAGATATCGGCAATGAGCCATTACCTATTTTTCTTGAAGAACTCAAGACCATCATCGCAAGAAGTTCTAGATATTTGAAAAACAAGGGTTATTTGCTCGTTTTCACGAAAGATTTCCAGCCTGCTGATAACTATCATGGGATGCTTCATTTC
>PCSL01000050.1:4144-4309 GCA_002772325.1 Chloroflexi bacterium CG23_combo_of_CG06-09_8_20_14_all_45_10 | reverse complement strand
TATGAGCTACGATAATAGCGTTAAGCTCCCTTTTTAGCTTAGCTATCCTTTCTTTAGCTTGTTTGAGATTCACCTACGTTTAATGCCCAGCCCTAAGCTACTTGTCCATGAGGGCAAACATATTTACTTTGCTTCTCTTGTTTGTTTGCCGATTACGTTAGCTCT
>PCSL01000050.1:2838-4107 GCA_002772325.1 Chloroflexi bacterium CG23_combo_of_CG06-09_8_20_14_all_45_10 | reverse complement strand
ACTACAGTATCCTGGCTGACGTTTTCAATTTGTCCATAAATTCCGCCACTGGTAACCACCTTATCTCCCCTTCTCAGTTCCTGCACTAGTTCTTGCTGTTCTTTCTGTCTCTTGCGCTGTGGTTTAATCATAAAGAAATACATCGCGGCGAAGATCAATACCAGAAAGAGAATTGGGGCTATGCTTTGAAGTTGTTCCATTGTATTCCTCCTTTTTAATTAGCTATTATATCCAACTTGCCCTGTAGTGCCCAAGGGCTTGTTTTCTCAATCCTGATTTTCACCAGTTGCCCTGTGCAATCATCCTTGTTTTCAAAGAATACTAGCTTATCACTTCTGGTGCGTCCATACCACTTTCCTTTCCTCTCACCTTCCACCAATACCTCCACTGTCTTGCCTCGGTAAGCGGAGTTTAGCTCAGCAGCTATATTTGCCTGGAGCTGTTCAATTTTATTAAATCTTTCCCTCTTAACCTCTGGAGGAACATTATCTTCATATTTTCTGCCGGCAATGGTGCCGGGGCGAGGAGAATAAGCGGCCACATGAACAACATCAAACCGCATTTCTTCTAGCAAAGAATAAGTATGCTCAAATTGCTCCTCGTTTTCCCCAGGAAAGCCAACGATAATGTCGGTGCTCAAAGATATTTGAGGGATATGATAGCGAATAGCGTGGATAAGCTTACGATATTGCTCCACAGTATACCCTCGCCTCATAGCCTTTAATATGTCATCATCGCCTGACTGAATAGGTAGCTCTAAATGTTGGCAAACTTTGTCCAGGGAAGCCATAGCTTCAATGAGCCTTCGGCTCATATCTCTAGGGTGGTTAGTCAAAAAGCGAATTCTAGCTAAGTCGTCAATGCTGTTTAATTCGGTTAACAAATCAGCCAAATCGGGATTGCCAGGCAAATCGTGGCCATAAGAATCGACATTCTGCCCCAGCAAAATTACCTCCCTTACTCCTTGTTTCACCAGCCCTTTGACTTCACAAATTACTTCTTCTAAAGGACGACTTACCTCTCTACCTCTCCTGTATGGGACGATACAGTAAGAACAAAATTTATTGCAACCCTGGATGACGGGGACAAAGGCGCAAGGAGAAGGAGACTTCCATGTGCTACTGCGGTGAGCCGAAGCCCTGAGCGAAGCGAAGGGGTAGCGAAGCAATCCTTGCTCAGCGGTAGAAATGCCCTGCTTTTGAGTCCAGTTAGTTAGCTCGGGGTAAGCTCCTGGCTTGAAGAAAAAATCAACCTGGGGAAATCTTCTCT
>PCSL01000050.1:2639-2820 GCA_002772325.1 Chloroflexi bacterium CG23_combo_of_CG06-09_8_20_14_all_45_10 | reverse complement strand
AATCAACAAAACAGCCGGTAACCAGTATAGAGAGATTTGGGTGTTCCCTTTTTAGCCCTTTCAACAAACCCAGGGTGCCCAAAACTTTATCCTCGGCACTCTGTCTCACGACACAGGTATTGAGCACTACTAAGTCAGCTTCCCGGAGGGAGGGTGCAACTTGATAGCCGAGGAAATCCAG
>PCSL01000050.1:2287-2527 GCA_002772325.1 Chloroflexi bacterium CG23_combo_of_CG06-09_8_20_14_all_45_10 | reverse complement strand
TCCTCTTCACTTCGTTCAGAGCTTCGGCTCACCAGGATAAACTCCGCGAAGAATCTAGACCCTTCCCCTTCACTTTGTTCAGGGTCAGGGTGACAAAATAAACGCTCTCTAATCCACAGGATTTCTACAATTATAGTTAAAGTATATAATAAATTTGAAGCCACCGAAATCATGGAAGAATTTTTCGGTTGCACTAAAAGACATATCGGGTTAAAATTTGAGGCTGTTTAAAAATGTAGT
>PCSL01000050.1:0-2213 GCA_002772325.1 Chloroflexi bacterium CG23_combo_of_CG06-09_8_20_14_all_45_10 | reverse complement strand
TTAGAAATTAGGATTTAGAATTTAAGGTTGCTGAGATGGCTGAAATTGAACAAGGAATCAAAATTAAACAGCTTTAATTTGATAAGGAGGTGGAGCATGGCAGTCAAAGCTTTTGTACTTATCGAGATCGGAGTCGGGAAAACTAAGGACGTCGTTACTGCTCTGGGCAAGGTGGAGGGGGTAAAATCGGCTGATGCTGTAACTGGACCTTACGACATCATTGCCGCAGTCGAGGCTCAGGACCTTGAGGGCATCGGAAATTTGGTTACCGAGAAGATTCATCCTATTCCAGGCGTTAGCAGAACGATAACTTGCCTTTCAATGGGCCTGTCCTAGACAAAGTTAATAGAAAATAAGCATGGCTGAGGGATGTCTTTTTTGCCGCATTGTTGCTGGTGAGATATCCAGTGATATTGTTTATCAGGATAAGGAAATCCTGGCTTTCAGGGATATCAGCCCTCAGGCGCCCAAGCATGTAATCATCATACCCAAAACTCACATCGCATCTTTAACAGAGCTTACTGAGCAACAACGGGGGCTTATAGGACGCCTGATAATATTAGCCAGGAACCTAGCTGAGAAAGAGGGGATAGCGGAGAGCGGCTATCGTTTGGCGATAAATTGTGGTCCTGAAGGGGGACAGGTGGTGCCTCATCTTCACTTTCACCTCATTGGTGGCAGGAAGCTGAGCGATCAGCTAGGCTAGAGGGACTTTAGCTTAGCTACCACCTCCTCTAGAGCCTCATCTGGAGTGGATGTCCCAGCAGCGATGCCAATATGGTGTTTACCTGCAAGCCAGGAGCAGTTCACCTCGCTTGCTCCTTCCACCAGATGAGTTTCCACTAAGGGTGAGCATGCTTCAGCCAGACGTTTGGTATTGGCACTGTCGTGTCCCCCGATCACTATCATAAGTTGGCTTCTTTTAGCCAATCTTATCGCCTCTTCCTGGCGTTTTTGAATTACTTGACATAAGGTATTGACGATGCGTATTTCCTTAAGAGATTGCTTCGCTTCCGGCTCGTAGCTAACAGAAGGAAGGGCAGCTATAAGCTGTATTAGGAACTTGATGAAGGCAGATTGGCTTTGAGTGGTTTGAGAGATGATGCCTGGGCGATATGGCATCGCTTTGTTAGTAGCTAATAATTGTTTTACCTCAAGAGCAGCGATACCTTTATTTCCCGCCCAACCCAGCAATCCTTTAACCTCGGGGTGCTCCACCTCCCCGAAGATGATAACATCAAAGCCACTGTCGGCTAACTCCTTGGCGGCATTTTGAGCCTGGCGAACTATAGGGCAAGTGGTATCAACTAATTTGATATGGCAGGCTGCGATTTGAGATAGTACCTCAGGGCTTACCCCGTGGGTGGTTACCGCCAGGATTTTGCCTTGAACCTGTTCCAGGTTGTCTCTCGGTTTTATCCCTACTCTGGTCAATGCTTGCATTAACTGCTGGTTATGCGCTACCGGTCCCAGGGTCTCTATCTCCCCGTATTCGCTGACTGCTTCCTTTAACAGTTTGATGGCTCGTCTCACGCCAAAGCATAAGCCAAGTTCTCGAGCCTTCTCAATCTCCATAGGCTCCTCGGTTTTCCGGGGGCAGAAGGGCAGCGATTTTAGTCATCATTAAGTCAGTGGACATTTTAGTTTGCGATTTGGTTAACCGCCCATCACTTGAAGGAAGCTCAAAAGGCTGGCCAATATTGATGACTATGCTAGGACGCTTCCATAGCCAGTTTATCCCTTTAAGCTTCTCTGTGCCGGTAATGCCAATAGGAAGCAAAGCAACACCCATTTGTGAAGCAATTACAGCCGAACCTGATTTACCAGGTAAAAGCTTGCCATTGTGGTTTCTCTTACCCTCGGGGAACATACCGAGAACTAGCCCCTTTTTTAGTATCTCTTTGGCTTGCTTAACTGTCTCTCGCTTATCCTTAATTGTCCCTCGACGAGGCACGGAAAAGGCTTGTGCCCACCTGAAGATGATTCTTAAGAAAGGATAGCGAAAAAGCTCCTGTTTAGCCATAAAATTAATCCACCTAGGCAAGCTGAGTGCCAGCAATATGCCATCAACAAGGTGAATATGATTGGCTACCACAACGAGCGGGCCATTTAAGGGCACATTCTCTCTCCCCTTAACTTTCCAGGAAAGGAAAATCCTGGAGAGGGGTTTGAGTATGGCTAAGACAATCTTTTGAGATAGAGTCATTTGGGTA
>PCSL01000082.1:2293-4345 GCA_002772325.1 Chloroflexi bacterium CG23_combo_of_CG06-09_8_20_14_all_45_10 | reverse complement strand
GTCGCTGCGGTGTTCATCCACGTTATAGCCACACTTCTTTCCAAATACCCGGCATCGGTATGGTCGATCTGGATTGAGATACCCTTGGCCATAGCCATAGGGTGCTTAATTCACTATAAGTGGAGGGTAAACATAATTGCGGCATCGCTTGGGGCTGTGGCCATAATGTATGGCATGATTCAGGTTGGTGTCCTCCATCCTCTAGCTCTATCCTACGATGCTTGGGTGGTCATTACGCTCATTTATATGGTCATCGCTGCTCGTTTGCCTGTCTGGTTGTTGGTGCAGGCAAGGGATTACATCAATTTCCACGAGCTAATCATCGCCCTGGGGATTCTTACCATAGCAGTATTTGCCCTGGGTGGTGGTGCGCAAGTAGTGGCGCCAGCGGTTAGAAGTGCTCCCCCGGGTGCGCCGCCCATCTGGCCGTTCGTGATGATAACCATCGCTTGTGGCGCTATATCCGGGTGGCATTCAATAGTAGCCAGTGGGACCTCGTCCAAACAGATTGATAATGAGCAAGATGCCAGGCGAATTGGCTATGGTGCTATGCTTGCTGAAGGTTACCTCTCAGTAATCGCCTTGATCACGGCCGTTGTGGGTTTAGGTGTAGCTGGATATGCAAAATTCTATAATGCCTGGGGGAAAGCTGCCTGGCCCGCAATCTGGACTGAGGGTGGTTCAAATATACTGGGAGCTTTGCACATACCGGCTGCATTCGCGGTGGCATTCATGGCCGTGGTGGCTGTTAGCTTCGCTAATACAACCTTGGATTCCGCGGGAAGGTTTACCAGAATAGCTGTGGCGGAATGTGCTAAGACTTTCAAGGGGCCTAAGATATTGCAAGACAGAACTGTCTCCGTGATCCCTGGGAGCATAGTAATCGCGCTTCTTTGCCTTCCTTGGCTCAGAAGACCCCCGTATGGTATGTTGCTCTGGCCTCTCTTTGGGGCTACTAACCAAATTATGGCTTCGCTAGCATTGCTGGCATCTGCAGTCTTTCTTATGATGCTAGGGAGGAGGATCAAATATTACATTATACCGTTCATCATAATGATAATAACCTCGATGGCGGCCATGGGCTACGCTGTAGTGCATGATTATATTCCCAAGGGGCAAGTGCCTCTTGCTGTGATCGGAATCATAGTTTTCTTATGTGCCATTGGAGTAGTCGTAGTGGCTTGCCAGACATTTACCAAAGCGAGGAAATCTGAGAAAGAAAGAACTTGAGTGCATCCGGAGCCCCAGCCGCCAGACATCCATCGAGAGGAATGTAGGGGTTTGGTTGGGGCTTGTATCTTAGCCGTACTAAATTTTAGGAAAGGAGGGTGAGGCTAGCTCATATTTTGGGTCATTGCCCTGCTGGCTATTACTCAGGTTAGAGTCAGGGATATGTTCGGCTACTGCATAGCCATGCTGATACTGGCCATAATGCCTTACGCTCTAGGTCTGACATTCATTATTAAGTCTTGATTTTTGAATTGGGTCAAAGGGAGGCAAGGGTAAAGACTTGCCTCCCTTTTGACGAGTAAAGCTAAGTCACTTTATTATTCGGGAGGGAGTGTTTAAATGTTTAAAAATGTAGTGCGAGGCTTCTGCCTCGTGCTCGCTTGCCCGGTAGCGGCGGTGCCAACGGTATAGGTTCTTCGGCAAATAAGTTGATAATCATTATCGCCAACCCTGATAAGATTAGGACAAGTTATGTGCCCACTGAAGAGGACTTGAGGATATTACACCAAGAAATAGATCCAGGGGGAATGGTGTTAGGGAAGTAAGAACTTCTTTGCTCTGGCGGAGGGGGTGGGATTCGAACCCACGCTCGCTCGAAAGCGAAAACGGTTTTCAAGACCGCCACCATAAACCACTCGGTCACCCCTCCAGAGTATCAGTAGGCTGTTTAATTTTGATTTCTCGTTCAATTTTGGGCATTTTAAGGATGTTTCACACGATTAAATCCTAAATCCTAATTTCTAAGCTCTAAACAAATTCTAAATTCCAAATTCAAATACCCAAACTTATTGTTTTGAATCCTTCACTTCGTTCGAGGACAAG
>PCSL01000082.1:0-2271 GCA_002772325.1 Chloroflexi bacterium CG23_combo_of_CG06-09_8_20_14_all_45_10 | reverse complement strand
GCATTTCGTATTTAGTGCTTAGGATTTATCCCTACGTAGTTGCCTGATTCATCAGGCACAATAGCCCAATAAATTGGGCAACTACATTTTTAAACGGCCTTATCAGAGTATAAGAAACAAGGTTGCTAGTAGTCAAACCACTTCAGAAGAGGTATTTCAACATTACGAGTTTCTCCGATTTGTGTTAAGATTGCCCATACTCATGCCTCGCCAGCCGTTGCGTCTTATTGATGCTAACATTAATCGAGCATCTGAAGGCTTGCGTCTTCTCGAAGATGTTGCTCGCTTCATCCTTAATGATGCCGGGCTAAGCCAGCAATTAAGAGCTATGCGCCATAGCTTAGTCGAGGAAACTAAATCACTATGTGTGAAGCTCTTGTCTCAAAGGGACTCGGAACAGGATGTTGGCGTCGGCAAAGAAAACGTCATTGCGAGAGAAGCGAAGCAATCTCAGCAGGACTTGCCTGGGGTGATTACGGCCAATGCCAAAAGGGTGGCGGAGTCGCTGCGGGTGATAGAGGAGCTGGCTAAATTACCGGAGATGAGTCCCGTGTTGCCCCCAGCCAAGTTCGAGCAACTACGATTTACTCTCTATACTTTGGAGCAAAGACTGACTTCCAGAATATTACGCCAGGATAAGGTAAAACAGCTAGCCGGGCTTTATGTTATCCTGGATAGGCAAGCCTTAGCTGGCAGAGATGAACTAGAGATTGCCGAACAGGTTATCCAAGGCGGTGCTAAGGTTATCCAGCTTCGCGATAAACAAAGTAGCAAAGCAGAATTGCTGCCTATAGCCCAAAAACTTAAGGCCCTCTGTGACAAATCTGCTATTCTATTCATAATAAACGATTATCTTGATTTGGTTTTGGCTGTCGCTGCTGACGGACTTCACATCGGACAAAGAGACCTACCTCTGCCTATCATTAGAAAGGAACTGCCCATAGATAAAATAGTTGGCTGTTCTGTCAGAACTGTATCTCAGGCGATAAAGGCGCAAAATGAAGGAGCGGATTATATCGCTGTAGGCTCTATATTTCCCACGCCAACAAAGAAGGATGCTACTGTGGTCGGGGTAAATAGGCTGAAACAAATCAGACAAGTGGTGACCTCCCCTTTGCTGGCTATTGGTGGTATCAACGAGGATAATATCGGTGAGGTTATGGCTGCCGGCGCTGATTCTGTAGCTGTAATCAGCGCTGTCTTAAGTAAAGGAGATGTTAAAGGAGCGGTGCAGCGGCTGATGGCGAAAATGAGGATGAGCAGAAAGGAGGAGCATTCAGCATTCAGCTGATAGCTGAAGACTGAAAGCTGAAAGCTGATAGCTGGAATATAAGATGTCAAAGTCGCTAGAAGATTTGGAAACTATCACTAGGCATATTTACTCTTACTTCATGGCTGAGGATGAAGCACGGGAGAAGGCTTTGCGTGGTTGCCGCCAAGTAATCCAGCATAGTGCCCAAGCCATACACGCTTTACATTGCCAGGAACAGGATAAGGCTAAGCGGCTCCTCGATTCAGCTTATAAGTTAATTCAAGCTCTAAACCTTAATCTTAGCAATCACAGTGAGCTACTTTACTCAGGCTTTGTCCATAGTGCCCAAAAGGAGTTCTCTGAGGCATGCATCACCTTAGCCTTGATTAATAAAGAAGCTCTCCCTGAGCCTGAGAAATTAGGCGTTAGTTACGCTGCCTACCTTAATGGGTTAGGCGAAGCCGTAGGTGAATTAAGGCGATACATCTTGGATAGCTTGAGGCGAGGAGACTTTTCCCGTTGTGAGGAGTTGCTTGCTATGATGGATGGTATTTACGGAGTGTTAATGGCTATGGATTTTCCCGAAGTTGTTACTCACGGCTTAAGGCGGACTACAGATGCGATACGAGGCATCACGGAAAGGACTCGAGGCGACTTAACAATAGCTTTAAAGCAAAAGGAACTGCAAGCAAAACTTGATAACCTGGCCCAAAAATCAAGTGCTTAACAATTGGAGATTATGTGTCTTTATATTCAATTAATACTCACATTTTAGCGAACTGGCAGCTGAAGAGGATAGTGAATATATGTTTATGTTAAATTGCGGTTCTGGGGAGTTGCTCTTAGATACTTATTAAATTCTAAGAAAGCAGTTATGTAAGTCGGCAAGAGGCTAGTGGATAAAAAACTTGTATTTAGCTGGTCTGGTGTAATACTACGAGGAAAATTGATGACAAATTCTGCTAAGGGATATGTGTGACCCTGTTCAGATAGAGAGTGACAGACTTATAGACAGTTTA
>PCSL01000001.1 GCA_002772325.1 Chloroflexi bacterium CG23_combo_of_CG06-09_8_20_14_all_45_10 | reverse complement strand
AACCAGGATGGCGCTGGGCATTGCAGCCTCTGAAGTGGGCGGATTAAGGAGTACAATTATTTGCCAATTCCCCTGTGGTAGAAATTAGAGACGCGGGAGTTTATATCGCTTATGAAGGTGACCTTGTTTTTCTAAAAGCTGATACTGTGGTTCTGGCAGTAGGTGTAAAGCCTGAAAAGCAACTAATTGAGACTTTAAAAGGGATGGTTCCTAAAGTTTATGTTATCGGAGATTGTGTGCAGCCTCGGGATGCTATGTGGGCAATTAGGGAAGGTGCTGAAATAGCTCGGAAAATATAATTTTAGGCACATCAAGTAATTCTAAAGGAGAAGTCCATGGATTATGAGACTATTATTTTGAAAAAGGAAGAGCACATTGGGCAAATTATCCTTAACCGTCCCGATAGAAGGAATGCCCTTAGCCGGAAAATGATGGGAGAACTGGCTGAGGCTATAAAAGATATAGCTGAGGATGATGAAATACGTGTAGCAGTTCTAACAGGAGAAGGAAAGGCTTTTTGTGCTGGGGCAGATGTGGACCTTATGCCTGGCGGAGCGGAGGAACAGGAACTAAGTGAACTCTCGGTGGAAGAGATGCGCCGGTCATTTGTTTTTAAGAGTGCTCAGAAAGTAGTCCTGGGACTACAACGAATGGAGAAGCCCAATGTCGCAATGGTTAATGGCGTGTGTGTGGGAGCAGGGTTCGATCTGGCGTTAGCTTGTGATATCCGTATCGGGTGTGAAGATTCCCGCTTCATGTGTGGATTCGTAAAAATAGGACTATTTCCAGGGTTTGGAGCTACCTGGCTATACCCCAGGATTATGGGGATGGGAAAGGCTTTAGAGTTATTATTTACTGGCGATGCCGTCGAAGCTGAGGAGGCTTTAAGAATAGGCATTCTCAATAAAATAGTGGGTAGGGAGGAGCTGAAACAGACAACGATGGCTTTAGCCCGTAAAATTGCCGCAGGTCCACCCATTGCTTTGCGCTTGATGAAGGCCCAGGCCTATAAAGGTTTGGGCATGGATCTAGAGAGTGCGCTGAGGGAGGCCGCCGTATGCGAATCGATAACTTTAGTTTCTCGAGATCACAGGGAAGGGGTAAGAGCCCTACGAAACAAAGAGACCCCTGTCTTTATAGGAAAATAGACAGAGATAGAGATAGAGAACTCTCTGTCTCTGCCTCTATCCCTGTCTCAGTAGGAGGGTTTAAATGGCAGAAATGAGCCAAAGAATTGAAAAACTCAGGGAAGTAAAGACTACGGCGATGTTGGGAGGAGGGAAGGAAAAAATTGAAAAAGTACACCAACGGGGAAAGCTAACTGCCAGAGAAAGGGTAAACCTCTTGCTTGACCCGGGCAGTTTTGTCGAATGGGACATGCTGGTTGGGCATAATAAAGGATTACCTACAGAGGGCATCATATGTGGATATGGAACCGCAGATGGGAGAGCCGTATGCGTTTACTCTCAAGACCCTACGATATTAGGAGGCTCAATAGGTTTTCTGCATGGTTACAAGATGTACCGCACCATAGAGAGAGCTTTAGAGATGGGGGTTCCTTTGATCGGCTTACATGATTCACCCGGGGCTAGAGTAGTGAGACTGGAGGAAGGAGGTGGTGCTCTGGGAGATATGCTTTCGGAAAAACATGGAGGTTCTGTCTTCTTCCCCAATACCGAAGCTTCAGGGGTAGTGCCCCAAATCTCCGCCATCTTGGGCGCCTGTGCTGGTATCTCCGTCTATTCTCCTGCCCTAACCGACTTTGTGTTCATGGTAGACGGGATCAGCCAAATGTTTATCACCGGTCCTCGCATTGTGAAATCAGTAATGGGGGAGGAGATTACCATGGAAGAATTGGGGGGAGCTAAGGTTCACGCCAGTGTTTCCGGCGTTGCCGATTTCAGGGTGAAAAGCGAGGAGGAATGCTTCCGCACGATTAGAAAATTGCTGTCTTTTTTACCTTCCAATAATGAGGAAAAACCACCAGTAATTGACACCGGGGATGACCCTGGGCGAATAGACGAGGGTCTGGCTGAAATAGTGCCTGCTGACGGTCGGAAAAGTTACGATGTGCGTAAGGTGATCGCTCGTCTGGCTGACAATGGGGATTTCTTTGAGGTGAAGGCGGAGTTTGCCCCCGAAATGGTTGTCGGTTTTGCCCGCTTGGCTGGGCGGTCAGCAGGTTTTGTCGCTAACCAATCAATGGCGCGTGCCGGAAGTTTGACTATTGATAGCTCAGATAAACAAGCCAGATTTATGAGATTTTGCGATGCTTTTAATATACCTATAATTATGTTAGTGGACACCTCAGCTTATATGCCTGGCTCATATCAGGAACATGCTGGAATAATTCGCCATGGAGCTAAAGTGCTTTACGCCCTTTGTGAAGCTGTTGTTCCTCGAATTGCCGTGGTATTACGCAAAGCCTATGGAGGGGGGAACCTGGGTATGGGTACGATTCCTGGTTTCAAGACGGATTTCACCTTTTACTGGCCAACAGCAGAGGCTGGTGTGCTAGGAGCGGAGCAGTCAGTGGACCTTTTTTACTCCAAAGAGATAGCTGAGGCAGAGGATCCCGTAAAATATAAAGCAGAAAAGGTGAAGGAATATCGAGACAAATATGCTAATCCTCTTTTCGAGGCATCTGTTAATCCATACCTGGATGATGTTATTGAGCCTAAAGAAACCAGGCGGTTATTAATAAGAACGCTCCAAGCCTTGCAGAATAAGAAGGTTATCCGACAGCCCAAGCGGCATGGTAATATTCCTTTATGAGCTTGAAATGGTAGGCTGATGGCCGAAGAACTGCTCCTCTCAGAGGAGAAAAATCATATTTTGACACTCTCTATTAATCGTCCGGAGCGAAGAAATGCCCTAAATTTTGACCTGCTACTTGGATTGAGAACCATACTGGATGGTTTGAAGGAAAACCGGGATACTAGAGTGGTAATTCTTCGCGGTGCGGGAGAAAAGGCTTTTTGCTCCGGGATGGATCTTGACATCAGGCTGGGAGAGGAAAGCCAAGAGAAGCCCTTCCGAGACGCTGTGGATAGCATTATCAACTGTCCTTGCCCCGTTATCGCTATGATTTATGGATATGCACTTGGTGCTGGGTGTGACCTTGCCGCTTTTTGCGACTTCAGAATAGCCGCTGAGTCAGCGCAAATAGGAATAAATCCGGTTAAGTTTGGCTGGGTACACTATTATAAATCCCTTCAACGCTTCATCAATCTTATCGGTGTAAGCAATACTAAGGAATTATTTCTAACCGGAAGGTTTATCACAGCAAAGCTTGCTAAGGAGATGGGGTTGGTAAATTGGGTTGTCCCTGATGATAAGCTTCCCGTCACCACATATTCGCTAGCTCAGGAGATTGCCCAAAACGCACCTTTAGCTGTATCGGGGACGAAATTCATTATCGAGAGGCTTATTAGCTATCAAAAACTGAGCCCAGAAATTGAAACAGAATTGGAAACTATCATAGAATCTAGCTGGCAAACTGAGGATGCCAAAGAGGGCTTAGAAGCTTTTTCTGAGAGGCGCAAGCCCGAATTTAAAGGGAAATAAGATGTTTCAGGGTAAGGAGGTGATATTATGGTTAGGGTACTGGAAGGAGTAAGGGTTATCGATTTTTCCTTTCGGTTGAATGGTTCCTATTGCAGCCTGTTATTAGGTGACATGGGAGCTGAGGTGATAAGAATAGATCGTACAAGAATGCCGCCGGAGCTAATTCAGCTACAGCAAGAAATTTTGATACCTACGGGACGTAACAAAAAAAGCATTACCCTAAACCTCAGAACAGAGAGGGGACAGGAGATATTTGCTAGATTAGCGAAGCAATCAGATGTTATTGTTTCGACTTATCTTCCTGACGCAGCAAAGCGTTTAGGTATCGATTATGAAACTGTAGAAAGAATTAACAGCAACATAGTCTATTGTTCTCTTACGGGATATGGGCAGGATGGTCCTTATCGAGACCGTCCCAGCCACGATGTTGATTGTTTAGGCATTTCCGGAGTATTGGGTATTCCTGGCAGTCTTGTTGAATTACCTTCTAAACCTGGAATCGCCTTAGCTACTTTATCCAGCAATGTATTCGCCTTTGCCACGATATTGGCGGCGCTACTGGTACGGCCCAAGATAGGGCGTGGGCAATTCATAGACGTGGGAGCTGCTGACGTCCTCTTTTCTTGGGCCTCAGTTAGAGCGGCTGAGTATATGCTTAAAGGCACACTCCCAGGAATAGAGGAATGGGGACATATCTCGGCAGCATCAGATGTGTTTCCTACCAAAGATGGCAAGAGAATCGTTCTCGCCCTAGTTGATGATGGATTGTGGCGTAATTTTTGTGATGCTGTCGGTCGTCCTGATTTGGTCAAGGATGAACATTTCTCCAACAACTCAAAACGAAGGGAAAACTGGAAAGAGCTACATACCACTCTAGAGGAGTTGATGCTTAGTAAAACTAGAGACGAATGGAATGAAATACTTAGCAACAAGGAGATTGCCTTTAGCCCAGTCAATGAGATCAATGAGGCTTTTGATGACCCACATTTTAACTACCGTGGACTTATTCAAGAGCTAAATTATCCCGGCATAGGACAAATCAAGCAAGTTGCTTTCCCGGCGAAGTTTTCACAAACACCAGCCGATATTAGAACTCCCCCTCCATCGCCAGGTCAGGATACTGAGGATATCCTCCGAAGCCTGGGATATAGCACGGAGGAAATTGCTGAGTTTCACCCGACAGGTGTAATTTAGCTAAGGATGATATGCCCGATAATTATATTTTTCGGTACAAATTAGATTTAGAATCAGCGGGAAGGCAAGTATACCACCACTGTCCCACTGAGCTAGTAAGACGGATTCTTGAGAGCTTACTCGGCATAATTGTGCCCTTAAAAGCAGGCAGAGATGTGAACATCGATGGCTTCAGGTGGCTGATGGACAAACAGAGGAACTATGAAATATTCCCTGAACTTAGTTTAACGTCAGCTATGAGCCAGGAGCAAAACAATTCTGATTCTGATGCCATGGAGAGGAAACAGAATATCGCTTTGAATGCCAATGCTAATCCTGAAACAAGTTCAGGATATCAGAATGCCAGGAATGTTGCTTTTTATGAGCCCCGGATAGACTTGATTAAGAATTTGCTTGAAGCGCTCCTGCCTCTAGTTGAGTTAGAAAGGGACGGCCAGATAATGGAGGTAGATGGTTTCCGGCTAAGGGATCTTCAGGATTGGCTGGTGCCAAGCTCAGGTGACCCAGGTGAAGTTTTTGATTATGCTGGAAGGCATTGCAATTGCAACTGCGTCTTTTGCTGTAATAGAGGGATTCCTCCTTCCGTGGTAACGGCCAACAATCTGAACAGTTCTGCTGAAGAAGAATTTGAGGAAATGAAAAGCAGAATAAAGTATTTTTCACCTCAAGCAAGGAGTGCTTTATTTGCCAGTTTAGACACGGTTTACGAGGTGACAACACATCCCTACTTTCTGGAAGTGCTGCGTTTGCTTAGAGAAAAAACCTCTCAGCCCTTCAGGATAACTACCAATGGCAGCAATCTAACTCCCGAAGTAGTTGCTGAATTGGCTAAACTCAAGCCAATCTATCCCTATCTTTCTCTGAACAGCTCATCGCCACAACGACGCCAGAGGTTAATGAAAGATTCGAAACCAGAGATAGCTATTAACGCCTTGCCCCTGCTCAGACAGCATGGCATACCCTATGCCACGGTAATCGTACCATGGCCTGTAGAAACAATAGATGAGATGCTAGAAGACCTTTCTTCTACGGCGGCTTATGCCGCCAGGCATGAAACGCATATCATTGAGGTCAACCTGCCGGGATATTCCAAGTATTTCTCATCGACCAAGCTTTTTGACCTTGACGAAGTCTGGAAGGCGATTATTTCCCGGGTCAGAGAACTAAGGGAAATTTGTGATTGCCCAATAATCGCCATGCCCACACTGTATGAGGAGAATCTTTACCAGGGTCATAAAAATTCGGCTCAAATAATAGGGTTAGTGAAGAATTCTCCTGCTCATCTTGGCGGTTTAACGAAGGGAGACCTAGTTTTAAAGATAAATAATTTTTCTATTTGCAACAGGCCACAAGCTCGTGATATCCTCTATATGCTTAACCAGAGCCAAATAAATGAGATTACTATCGCTGTGCAAAGAAATTCTCAAAAATGGGAGACGAATCTAGACCTAACAAATTATTCTTATCCTTACTCCAAGGAAATAGATACTCACCTGGGGATTATATTTAGGGGTACAGGACTCAGGATGAGCTATATAGAAGAACTAAGACAAATCATACAAGCACACGAGGCAAAGCGAGTCCTTTTCCTCTCTTCAGCTCTGGTGAAACCTACACTAGAGCAGTGCCTTAGCGAATCGCATTTCTTCGGCGATAGCCAAATTAAGATTGATATTGAAGTCCCCCAGAATCGCTTCTTTGGCGGCAATATATTTATGGGGGATTTGCTAGTGGTGCAGGACTTTATTGATTGTATTAATGAATGTATAATGAGAAAAGAAGATAAGCCAGACTTAGTAGTGATTCCTTCTTCACCTTTTAATCTAAATGGGTGGGGAAGGGACCTCACAGGCAGAGTTTATCTTGACATAGAAAGGAAAACAGGAGTGCCCGTAGAAATTTTACCCTGTGCTACAATTTATGATTGAAAAACAATTTGGGGCTTAATTAGTAAACAGAAATAGAGGAGGCAAAAGTGGGGAACAATCTAGAGGAGATAAGAGAAAAGAGAAAGGAGTGGGAAGAGCGAGTTCTAAAGCCATCCCTGGAGAGATTCGCATTCAAGGAATCTCCGACTAAATTCTATACCCCAGCAGATATTCCTGATTTCGATTTTCTGGATAAGGTTGGTTTCCCTGGACGGTATCCTTTTACTGCCGGCACTTATGCCACCTACCCCTACATACCAGCGCCCAGGAGGGGAGTGCAAGTGGCTCCTGGATTAAGAAGGGCATCAACTTATTCCGGTTACGGCACGCCAGAGGATTGCCGGGATTATTATAAGGAGATGCAGAAGCGAGGACAGAGGTCGGGACCAAACCTGGCTCTTGACCTACCCACCCAATGCGGTTATGACTCAGATAACCCCGTAGTTCGTGGGGAGGCTGGCAAGACTGGCGTAGCCATTGATACCCTGAGGGATTTCGAAGTGCTCTTTGAGCCCTTTCAGGGGGAGATGGATCTGGATAGAATTGCCACTAACATAACCATCAATGCTCCGGCTAATATCCTTATGGCGATGTATTTCGCTCTGGCGGAGAAAAGGGGAATTTCCCTGGATAAATTGGTAGCTACCCCTCAGAATGATATTCTGAAAGAATTCATTGCTCGTGGCACCTATATCTTTCCTCCCAGACCATCCATGAGGATGATGCGCGATAGTATAGTATTCTTTACCAAGTATTGCCCACGTATAAACATAACCAGCATTGGCGGCTACCATATGAGAGAGGCAGGAGCTACTAGAGAACAAGATCTGGGTTGGAGCATGGCTATACTGGAAGCCTACTTGCAGGAAGGCGTTAACGCTGGCTTGGAGGTTGATTCCTTTGTCCCCAGGTTTAGCGTTAATGCCTTTGGCGGAGACATGGAATTTTTCCAGGAAATAGCCTTTCAGAGAGCAGCTCGAAGAATGTGGGCTAAGATAATAAAAGAGAAGTTTGGCGCCAAAAATGAAAGGAGCATGCTTCTGCGTCAGTCATTGATGTACGCCCATATGGGATATTATAACTGCGCCAAACAGCGTCCACTTAATAACCTGACTCGTTCAGTGGTAGGTGGCATGGCTTCAGCTCTCTGTGGAGGACCGCCAGCTTGCTACCCACCCTATGATGAAGCTTTGGGGTTGGGATGGAGCCTGGAAGCTTCCCAGCTATCTGAGGATGCCAGCAGGATTCTACAGTACGAAGCTAAGTTGACTGCGGTTAGCGACCCTCTGGCAGGTTCTTACTATGTGGAGCATTTGACCGACGAGATTGAGGAGGCAGGATGGAAGGAATTGGAGAAGGTGGAATCCATGGGTGGAATAGTAGCTGCTATTGAGAACGGCTATGTCCAGCGTGAACTGGCTAAAGGTGCCTACGAACGCCAGAAGAAGCTGGGAAGTGGCGAGCTACTAAGGGTGGGAGTCAATTGCTTTGTAGGGGAAAGCGAGATAGAGGTGGAGATTAACAGGTCAGTACCATATCCCTATGACCCCAAGAGAAGGGAGGAAGCAGAGGAAAAACAAATCCGCAATCTCAAGGAGGTGAAGGGCAAGCGAGATAATGGTGCTGTGGCTCGGTTATTAGGAGAACTAAAAGAGAAAGCCAAGAAAGAAGATGAGAATCTTATTCCTCACTTTATAGAATGCGCTAAGGCCTATGTTACAGAGGAAGAAATGTGTGATGTTTTGAGAGAGGTCTTTGGGGAATATCAAGGAGGAACATTCTAAATTACGGTTTATAGTCCACAAGAGGAGGATTCTATGAATGAGAAAAGGAAAATCAGGGTATTGATGGCTAAGCCAGGACTTGATGGGCATGACCAAGGTGCTAAGGTGCTCACATTGGGACTGCGGGATGAAGGCATGGAAACTATTTATACCGGGATAAGGCAAAGTCCGGAGAAAATAGTTCAGGCAGCTATACAGGAAGATGTAGATGTATTAGGTTTAAGCTGTCTTTCCGGTGCCCACAAATATCTCTTTCCCAAAATAGTAGAGTTATTAAGGGAAAAGGGAGTAGAAGATGTTTTGTTGATTGGTGGCGGAATTATTCCTCCGGAGGATATTCCTTTCCTTAAAGAGAAAGGAATTAGTGAGATTTTTGGCCCGGGAACTGCGATTAGTGAAATAGCTGATTACATTCGCAAGAGTGTAGCACGCAAATGGGGAGCAGAATAAACAAGGAAACTACAGTTTAGTTTAAGAAAAACCAAGCAATGAAGAATCGGATTACCCAAATACTCGGGACACCTTATCCTCTTTTACAAGGCCCTATGCGCTTAATTACCCTGGGTGAAGTGGCCGCGGCTGTATCCAATAGCGGAGGTTTTGGACAAATTGCAGCTTCCGGCCTTTCGTCACAGCAATTACAAGCGGAAGTGGAAAAAGCTCAAGAGCTAACCACTCGCCCCTTTGGGGTCAATATCCCCCTACATCGTCCCAATGCCTTGGAAGCTCTGGAGATCGCTATTGAAATGGGGA
>PCSL01000112.1:828-9364 GCA_002772325.1 Chloroflexi bacterium CG23_combo_of_CG06-09_8_20_14_all_45_10 | reverse complement strand
CCTTCAGTTCTTTCTGCAATAAACTCCTTATCCTCCAATCCTTCAGTGATGATGACATTCATCATCCCGTTGAGGAGAGCTACATCGCTACCAGGCTTGTGCATCAAGTAGAGAGAGGAAAGTTTTGCTACTTGAGTTTGCCGAGGGTCAGCGACTATTACCTTTGCCCCTTTTGTTATCGCTCGCAGCACTCTGTCCCCGATTAAGGGATGCTGTTCGGTGGTGTTGGACCCGATGATAAAGATTACGTCGGCTCCTTCAATCTCGTTAATAGAGTTGGTCATTGCTCCGCTGCCGAATGTGGTCGCAAGGCCTATCACTGTAGAGGCATGACAGAGGCGGGCACAGTGGTCAACGTTGTTTGTTCCCAAACACGCTCTGGCGAACTTTTGCATGAGATAATTTTCCTCATTAGTGCATTTGGCTGAAGAAAGGACAGCTATACTGTCGCTGCTATATTGGGTTCTGATTTGGCTGAATTTATTGGTAATTAGCTGATAAGCTTCATTCCATGAAGCTTCCCTAAATCCGTTCCGCTCCTTGATTAAAGGCGCCATCAACCTTTCAGGGCTGTGGATGTATTCATGTCCTTGCCATCCTTTAATACACAATCTCCCCTGACTGATAGGATGAGAAACGCTAGGGTAAACAGCTACGATTTCACCTCCTTCTACTCCCAGGTAGAAGTTGCAACCACAACCACAAAACTCACAAGTAGTCAACACTTTCTTCAAGTCTCACCGCCCTTCCGACACTGCCTGTGGCAACCTAACGCCGCTGGTATTTCCCAGCACTTCCTCCAATGAGTAGTACATCTGCCTTCTTCATTTCGTTTACTTTCTTTTAACTTTATATTAATTTCTGGCTGTTAGCCTTTATTTCGTTCAATAACCAAGAGCACCAATTTTCTATTCCCATGCCGGTCTTACAAGAAAGCTCGAAGAATTTGACCTTTGCATTTAGCCCTTCAGCAGCGTGCCGAAAAGCAGGAATATCGAAATCAAGATAGGGAAGAAGATCTAGTTTATTTATTATCACTGCGTCGGCATCAGCAAAAATCATGGGATATTTGGTGGGTTTGTCATCACCTTCAGGCAAACTAGAGATCACTACCCTTTTATGTTCTCCCAGAATAAATTCAGAGGGGCAAATAAGATTGCCTACATTCTCAATGAGAAGTAGATCTATATCTTTCAGTGGCAAGCTTTGGAGAGCGTGGCTAATCATATTAGCAATTAGGGTGCAATTCTCTGACATATATCTTGTGGTTATCTGGACAACTGCTACCGCCTCGTTTTTAACCCTTTCCGCATCCAGCGTTGAGGCCACATCACCTTCGACAACTGCAATTCTTAGTTTATTCTTCAGTTTAGCTATAGTTTGCAAGATGAGGCTTGTCTTGCCGGCGCCAGGAGATGACATAATATTAATAGCAAAAACTTTGTGCTTATCCAGAAGGCACTGGTTTTGAGTAGCTATAGACTCATTGGCCTCCAGAATGTTTTGTATAACTTCTATTTTCCTCATTTGGCCTCTATGCTTTCTATATATAGCTCACGCCCTCCAGCTATTTCCACGCTCTGGCTTTGGCATTTGGGACAAGTCCATATGGTGTTTTGAGGGCAAAAAACAGTGGAGCAACTTCGGCAGCGAAATTGAGCTGGTGCCAATTCGAAGTGAAGGCTTGCTCCTTCAGCAATGCTATCCTTGCTGAGGAAATCAAAATAAAATTGAATGCAATCAGGTACGAAACCTGACAACTCGCCAATAACTAAGTTGATTTTAGTAATCTTGCTAGCTTGTACCTCTTTAGCTTTATCCAGAGCAATATTGACAATATTTTCCGTTATACCCAGCTCATGCATTTCATGCGACTGTCAGACAGCGTGGTATTATAGCTTACGTTAACCTCAAAATCTAGCTATTGCTAGAGAAGCAGCAATTGGCTTACAGGATAGGCAGATATCTCTTAAGCTCGTAATCAGTCACCTGGGTGCGGTAGTCGTCCCAATCTACCTTTTTGTTGTGGATAAAGGTATTAAATACATGTTCCCCTAAAGCCTTTTTCACTAATTCGCTACCCTCAGTAAGTTTTATAGCTTCATATAAGCTGCCGGGAAGTGTACCTATCCCCCCTTCTTGCCGCTCTTGCTCAGTCATTTCAAAAACATTCTTTTCTACAGGTGGTGGCGGTTCATATTCCTTCTCGACTCCTTCCAACCCAGCAGCCAGTATAACGCTGAAAGTTAAATAGGGGTTGCAAGCGGGGTCGGGAGACCTGAATTCAATTCTGGTAGCTTCTTCCTTCCCTAGTTGATATTCGGGTATTCGGATTAAATCAGCTCGGTTTCTCCGTGCCCATGTAATGTATACCGGTGCTTCATAGCCTGGAAGGAGACGCTTATAAGAATTCACCCACTGGTTAGTAACAGAGGTGATCGCAGGTGCATGTTTTAATAAGCCAGCAATAAAATGTTTGGCTATCTGGGATAGATGATGAGGATCATTATTATCAAAGAAGGTATTTCTATCACCTTTGAATAGTGACATGTGCACATGCATCCCGCTGCCATTTACACCAAACACTGGCTTGGGCATAAAGGTGGCAAAAACACCATGATTTTGAGCTACTTGTTTGACTACCAACTTATAGGTCATCACGCTGTCAGCCATAGTCAAGGCATCGGTGTAACGTAAGTCTATTTCATGTTGGCTGGGAGCAACTTCGTGATGGCTATATTCCACACCGATACCCATTTCCTCCAGGACAAGAATCGTTTCTCTCCTGAGGTCGCTGGCTATGTCTGGGGGAGTCATATCAAAATATCCCCCTTCATCTAAAGGCTGAGTTTCCCTGGAGTCCTTGAAGTAAAAGTACTCTAGCTCTGGTCCCACGTGGAAGGTATAGCCCATATCAGCAGCTCTCTTTAAGTTTCTTTTCAGCACGTACCTCGGGTCGCCTTCAAAAGGTTGCCCCCCAGGCCAATAAATATCGCAAAACATCTTGGCTACGCCTTGATGTTCCCTTGGACGCCAAGGAAGGATTTGGAAAGTGGTTGGGTCAGGTAAGGCAATCATGTCGCTTTCATCAATACGAGCAAAGCCTTGAATAGATGAACCATCGAAGCCCAGCCCCCTTTCTAGAGCGCCTTCCAATTCCTCCACAGTGATGGCAACGCTTTTCAGGAAACCCAGAATGTCAGTGAACCAAAGGTTGATAAATTTGACGTCTTGTTCCTTAGTTATTTTAAGGATATGTTCCTTAGCCTCGATTTGCTCCTTGCTAGTCATCAATCCTCCTGTTCTTCGGAATAACCTGCTGCTATCAAACCACAAATCGGAGCTAAAATCAACCACACTGTCGCCACCCACTTTGTTCAAACGTTAAAACTGCGGTAAGCTATTCTTCTCTTTGGCAGCGACCAATTTAGAAGCTAAGCTAAAATCCTTTCTACTTCCTCTCTGTCAGTGTCCATGATATAGGGGATACCAGAAATCTCAGCAACCTCCTTGGTGAGAGACATAAGATCGTCTCTCTCAATTAAGTCTAAACGGAATTTCCTTGTTCCTGCCATGAGTTGTTGCAAGCCCGTGGTTAGTCGGTCGTAGTAGTTATACATACCAATAGCAGCGGGAGGGATCCTGCTAAAGTCTTTTCCATATTTCTCCCTAAGCTTGCCAACATTTACGAAGGTTTGCATCAAAGCTTCTTCATATCCATCATCCTTGCCATGTTCTTCGGCAATCTTTTCGCCATTGGTCTTGCCTACCATGGCAGCACTGAGTGTAGCTCTGCCAAGACACACTGCCTTTATGTAAGGAGAACCTAAAGCGATGGCCTTGAATATTTGATCCTCTAGAGCAAATCCTCCGGCTATGGCACAACTGGGAATAAAAGCCCCCTTCTCTTCGAGCCTTGTCAGATATTCGTATAAGAGGCACTCAAGATACACTGTAGGTATCCCCCACTCATTCATCATCCTCCAGGGACTCATTCCCGTCCCGCCACCAGCACCATCGACAGTAAGGAGGTCTATTTTGGCTTCACTGGCGAACTTTACTGCCCTGGCTAGGTCTGCTGGTCTATATGCCCCTGTCTTCAAGGTAACATACTTGGTACCTATATTCCGAAGCCCGTCTACCTGTTTAAGGAAAGCTTCCTCTTCCACCATGCCCACGCGGGAATGGCGCTCAAATTCTTTAATCGCTCCAAGTTTGAAACTTTCCTGAATCACCGGGTCCTCAGGGTCGGGAATTACGATGTATCCTCTTTTTTTCAATTGAAGCGCTCTCTCCAATGATGGCAGTTTTACTTCTCCGCCGATATCTTTTGCTCCCTGCCCCCACTTAATCTCAATACCCTCAACTCCTAGCTTTTCTACCGCGTATTCAGGAACTCCCAGGCGGGTGTCCTCTATATTAGCCTGAACTAATAACATACCATAGCCATCATACCAATCCCTGAAGATTTTCATCCTTCTTGCTAACTCTGGAGACTTGATGACTCGCCCATTTCTTATCTCAGCATCTACATCCATACCGCAGACATTTTCCCCGCAGACTAGAATAGAGCCACAAATAGCCGAGGCTATTGCTGCTCCCTCCCAGTTAACCCTGGCTATCTCTGTTGAGCCAAGGGCACCAGTAAGAAAGGGGACTTTCATCTTTATTTTCTTGCCGTCTCCTCCAACTTCTGTAGAAATATCCACTGCAGTGAAGATTGCCTTGTCAGAGTTTGCCTCTATACCCACAGCACCAACGCATGAGCCTTGAATATTGAAGTGAGAAAAGTCTATCGGGTAATCCTTTTCCGACCCGGCAGTAACCTTGCCAAAGGGTTGAGGATAAATTGCCTCCCTTCCCCTTAGGGCAGACCTACCTACCTCACACAGTCCAGGACATCCATCAAGGCAGGTAACGCAAAGTCCTGATGAAGGCGAAGGTGCAACTCTGTTTCTAGTCTTTGTTGCTGCGCTTGCATTTGGTTTGCTGTAAGACATATGTGCCTCCTATATTTTTTATTGGCATTACCTTACCAGACAGCGATATACGGTAGCCGTGTGTCATTGTATAGCATCGGTTTTCATATATCAAGGGTTTTTATAATTTTGTTCGCCACCATAACAGCAATAAGACTAGCTCTGCCAAAACATACTACTTTTATGTAGTGGGAAGCCAGAGCGATGGCTTTGAATATTTGATTTTATTATATTTTTACTGCTATGCCTTTCTCTTTCAGGTATCGCTTTGCTTGGGGTATTGAAATCTCCCCGAAGTGGAAGATGGAAGCGGCTAAAAGTGCTGATGCCTTGCCAATTGTTACGGCTTCATAAAGGTGTGCTAGCTTACCAGCGCCGCCTGAAGCAATGACTGGTATTGCAACTGCCTCAGCCACAGCCTTAGTCATCTCTAAATCATATCCCTCTTTCGTGCCATCGGCATCCTTGCTGGTAAGCAGGATCTCACCTGCTCCTAGCTCCTCCACTCTTTTTGCCCACTCAACAATGTCTATTCCTGTGGCCTCGGTGCCGCTTTTGACCACAACCTCTAATCTAGGAAAGCCACTTCCGGGGGGATTCTTTCGCCCATCGATGGCAATAATTAGCTTATCCTTTCCAAATTCCCTCGAGGCTTGTTTTATAAGCTCAGGATCCCTCACAGCAGCGGTATTTATCGAGACTCTGTTTACGCCGAGATCAAACAAGGCCTTCATATCCTCGATATTTCTAATTCCACCCCCTACGGCAAAAGGGATAGTAACTTTTTCCGCCACCTTCTTGACCCATTCCAGTTGTGTCCCTCTATTCTCTACGGTAGCGGTGATATCTAGGAAGACCAGCTCATCGGCGCCCTCTCGACAATAAGCTTCCACTGCCTCTGCAGGGTCTCGGGCATCCCTGAGATTTTCAAACTTCACCCCTTTAACCACTCGCCCATCTTTCACATCAAGGCAAGGTATAATTCTTATCTCTCTCATTTTGTTCCTTTTATTCGGGGCGGGTAATATGAAAATATTACATTATTCTCTGTGTGGTAACAAGAATGTTGACTTTGTCAATTAAGATAAGATAAGTTTTCCCATAATGAAAGCTGTTATCTTAGCTGGTGGGGAAGCAACTAGATTACGTCCTCTTAGTTGCAACACGGCTAAATTAATGGTTCCTGTATTGAATCATCCTCTTCTTGAGAATCTTATTAATTACCTTAAGCGGAACGACATTACTGATATTATTATCGCCTTAGGCCAGCAAGTTGAGCAGATTCAGGGTTATTTTGGCGATGGCAGCAAGTATGGTGTGAGGATAGTTTACTCAGTGGAACATTTTCCTATGGGGACGGCAGGGGCGGTGAAGAATGCCGAGAGGCTTCTGGGTGAGCCCTTCATGGTATTTAATGGTGATATCTTCACAGATATTGATTTAACAGCCATGATGGATTTACACTGCCAGAAGAAGGCTTGTGTGAGCATAGCCTTGACGCCCGTAGAGGATCCTACTATTTACGGAGTAGTAGAAACGGATGCTGGAAATAGGGTTAAGCTCTTTGTGGAAAAGCCAAGTCGGGATGAAGTAACTACCAATATGATTAATGCCGGTATTTACATTCTGGAGCCGGAAATCTTAAACTACATTCCTCCTAAAGTCTTCTTCACCTTTGAACGCAACGTCTTTCCTGCCGCCTTGGAAAGGGGACAGGCTATTTATGGCTATCCGTCTGAGGCTTACTGGATTGATATAGGAACTCCAGAGAAATACTTGAGGCTAAACCACGATTTGCTCCAGAGGTATGTTGGTAATAAAAGGGTAAAATTTGAGGGCGAAAGCGCAGTTCACCCCCAAGCGCAAATCGAAGGAGCAGCCATAATTGGTGACGGTTGTTTTATTGGCAAGAATTCTATAATAAGAGGACCAGCTGTGATAGGCTCAGGATGCCAGATAGAAGAAGGTGCCATAGTGGAAGGGGCAGTATTATGGCAAAACTGTAAAGTTGGCAAAGGGGCTAAGCTTAAAAACTGTGTGGTTGCCTCCAATTGTTATATTGGGGAGGAAAGCGAAGTTCTGGATGGCTGTGTTTTGGGTGATAACGTAAGGATTGAGAGGGGGAATAAGCTATCTCAGGGCATCAGAATTTGGCCCGATAAATCTATCGAGCCAGATGCCATTTCATTCTAAGAGAGAGTCAGCCCTAAGGCTGGAGCATGGCAATTAACGAAGTTAATTCTTAGGGTCAAAGAATAAAGGAGTGTGAAATGAAGAAAATATATTTAGTGCCGCATACCCATTATGATGTTGCCTGGGCTTTCTCTAAAGAGGATTCCCTGGAAATAAATGAAGAAATCCTGAAGGAAGTTATGAAGCTCATGCTGGTTCCAGAATTTAAGTTTTGTCTGGAACAGACCTTTCTGCTTCAAGAGATAGAAAGGAGAAATCCAGAGCTTTGGCAAGGCTTGAAAAAGATGATAGAGGAAGGAAAGCTTGAAATAGTTGATGGGCAATATCTCATGCCGGATACCATGCTGCCGACAGGCGAAGTGCTAGTTAGGGAGATACTCTTTGGTAAGAGGTATTGTCAAGAGAAATTTGGTGTCGAGGTTCCTGTGGCCTGGGCAGCGGATAGCTTTGGCATGAATGCTCAGCTTCCTCAAATTTATCGCAAAGCGGGTTACAAATGGCTGGCATTTAGCTTAAATCAATCCTTATCTTATATTGCCGGAAAGGTCAACACAGGTGGAGAAGCGCTCTTGGCATTCAACCCTTTGCCCTGGAGAATGCGGAATTGGGGCGAAGCTGAGCTAAAATTGCCCCCGGGGTATGAGAGTGTCGCGGGGATAAAGGAAAGAAAAGAGGTAGAGAGTGAGGTTATAGAGATAGGAAAAAGTGAAGAAGATAAGATTGAAGGAGCAAAAATAGGCTTTACCTGTGACCTCCCACCTTTGGGTTATAAGGTGTATAAACTAACCCCGCCCCCGTGTCATTGTGAGCCGAAGGCATGGCAAGCCGAAGGCGGGATAAAGGTTGAGGGTGAAAGTATAGAAACTCCCTTCTATAAAGTAATTGCGCATAAGGAGACCGGGATAATTGAGGTCTTTGACAAGGAAGCTAAACTTTTAGTGAAGGGGAACGAGATCTTTATCGATGATGAGATAGGCGATCTTTACCATCACCGCGCCAGATTTGCCGATCTCATAAAGAGCGAATCCGGGGAAGGGCTTGAATACGGAAGTTTTAAACCCAGGAGCTTCAGGATAGAGAAGGGAGTTTTGCAGGCAATGAAGCGGGAAGTATATTTCCGGGAGACACAATTTGGGGTTGTTCCTGAGCCTACAGAATATTTCGCCGGCAGGGAGAAAGGATTTCAGCCTTCTGGAATACCTAATTTCCTTAGCTGGTTTGACTTAAGCGATGGAATAAGGGGAATAACCTTTATGAACAAAGGATTGCCGGCAATCCTGATAAAGGAAGGCTCAATCTACATTAGACTTTTGAGGAGTGTCTCCGGGCTTTCTGCAGACGGAACAGCTGGTCCCCTGGTTCCC
>PCSL01000112.1:0-592 GCA_002772325.1 Chloroflexi bacterium CG23_combo_of_CG06-09_8_20_14_all_45_10 | reverse complement strand
ATTGAGATTCTTTGAAACCAAGGGTGAAGAGACTTCGGCTGAAATAGAGTTCTTCAGGAATATTGAAAGGGCAACAGTCGTCAATTTACTGGAGCAAGAGGAATATAAACTAAAACCGGAGCGCAATAGGCTGAGGTTCGAAGTAAAGCCTTTTGAGATAGTAACCCTGAAACTAAGGCTCTAAAGGTAAGGGTCGATACCCTCTATAAAGCGCTCTATCTTCCCTCTTTCCACGCCATTTAGTATCCCGCTTCTATATGCCATCACATCAAAGAAAAGCTGAATATGGGCGGGGATGAGCCAAAGGCTCTTATCTTCGGCATAGCGGTAGCCATAGCGAGCCGAGCTACCAAGCTTTTCGGTGGTGACCTTCTCTGAGTAATAGCCGATGCCTTCAACTAACTCCGGGGTAAAGCCATTCCTTCGGGCTATTTCGTCAAGCATCTGGTGAACTCCGGTGCCATGCTGAGTAGCGTCCTTGGTCCGGTCGGCAAAGTGGGGTAGCACGCCAAGCCTTTTAGCCAGCTCCCGATGGGGATGTTTCCCCAAATTATCCTCAGCAGAAGAGACCTTCAGTTCAGGGGATACGCTC
>PCSL01000003.1 GCA_002772325.1 Chloroflexi bacterium CG23_combo_of_CG06-09_8_20_14_all_45_10 | reverse complement strand
AAAAGGTCAAGATGTTGTGGTGGCGGCTCTAAACGATGGGAGAAAGCTTTCTCTTGAGCAAGACCTTGCCGATGCCCGAGTGAAAGATGCCTTGACAAGATTCTTCTACAAAGAAATCCATCGCTATCCGGTTATTATTCCTGTTATTACCATGGTAGAGGGAAGAAACTCTGAATCCTGAGCACCAAATCCCCTAAGTCCCCCTTTACTGAAAGGGGCAGAAGAGGATTAAGAATTTAGACCAATTTTGTTTGATATATTGCATCTATTTGCCCATAAGCGCTACAATGATACCAGTATGTAAGAACGCGAGCTTGTGTGGAGGTATGCTCATGATGATTGTCAAGGAATGGTTCACAGTGGAAGAAGCTGCTGAATACCTATGTGTCTCCAAGAGGAGCATTTACAAACTAACCAAAGAGGGTAGGTTGCCAGCCTTCCGCATCGGCCGAGAACGTCACCGGCGGTTCCGCAAGGAGGACCTAGATAAGGTGCCTCGTTTAGGCGAAGAAACCAGGAATCTAGAGGGGCTTCTCAAGGTAACGGCAAAAGCCGATCCGGTACTTGCTGAAATCTGGGATAATGAAAAGGATGCAGCTTATGACCGGGTATAGCCGAGGAGATGTAGTTCTCGTTAACTTTGTCTTTTCTGATGAAACCGGGGAGAGACGGCGCCCAGCGGTTATAGTCAGCTCAGATACTTACCAACAAAGTCGGCAAGAAACTATTATTGCCGCCATAACCAGCAGGACTGACAGGATATTAGTTGGCGACCATCTTATCGGTGATTGGCGTGGAGCTGGGCTTCTTTTCCCGTCGGTGGCAACGGGAATCATAAGGACAATAAAGCAAGGTATGATAGCCAAGAGGCTTGGAACTATGGCGCGAACTGATATGCAAGCAATTGAAGGCAACCTGCGAGATGCCCTGGGACTCAAACAAAGGAGTTGAATTGCTAAAGACCCGTAATTTGGGAGTGCGACGATGGCGGGTGATACAGAGGGTAAGGTACACAATATCCTCAGCAACCTAGAGAGTCTGGACAAAGCTCGCGAACTCTTCTCCGAGTTGAACTACGACCCCGCCCATGACCCAATAAGTCGGCAAGCATGGGGTGAAGCTATTGCCAATGCCCTTGCCGAAGACCCTCAAGTCATTGCCTGCCACGATGACTTTAAGATTATCTATGCTCGCCTGGACTCTGATGGCTTGTTTCTTGGGGATGAAAGACCTGTCGTCAACAAGCTTCTTAAAGAATGCCCCTATCTTCTTTGCCTTTTTTCGGACAGGCAGCAGCAACAATGGCATTTCGTCAATATCAAGTATGACGAGGATATCAAAAAGCGTCGCTTGTTTAGACGCATCACTGTCGGCCCCGGTGAGCGGCTGCGTACGGCAACCGAACGCCTATCGTTACTTGATTTAGAGAGAATACGCCCCGATCTAACTGGCATATACCCTCTTGATATCCAGACAAATCATGACGGAGCCTTTGATGTTGAAGCGGTTACCAAGCAGTTCTTTGACGAATACAAGGCTATCTTCAGGATTCTGGAAGATGATTTGTGCAAGCAAACCAATGACCGGGCATGGGCGCATGATTATTCGCTGCAGTTCCTCAACCGCTGCATGTTTATCTACTTCATCCAACGCAAAGGCTGGCTGGGAAACGATTGCGACTTCCTCCTCAACTTCTGGAAGGGTTATCAGCGTTCCGAACAGAGCCAGAATTCGTTCGTGGACAACTGGCTGAAAGTGCTTTTCTTTGAAGCCTTTAATAACAGGTTCCACGGTGGCCACAGCTATTTCCCGTCTGAAATCAAAGAGGCTCTGTCCCTGGCACCATATCTCAACGGTGGTCTATTCACCGAAAACAAGTTTGACCAGCAGCATAAAGCCGTTGTTTCCGACCGGCGCTTCGAGCAGATTCTGAAGTTCCTGGAACGCTACAACTTCACCATCGCGGAAGACAGTCCCCTGGATAAGGAAGTAGCCGTTGACCCGGAGATGATAGGTAAAGTCTATGAGAGCCTAGTCAATGTCTCTGAGGAGGTGGATGAGCGTGGTGAGGCAGGTATCTTCTATACCCCCAGAACTGAGATTGACCTGATGTGCCGCCTATCACTGGTAGACCATCTGGCTAACCACCTTGGAGAAGACAGAAAGGAACTGCTTTACCAGCTTATCTTCGCCCTGGAGTCTGATGAGAAAACTAATGCCGACAAAGCCATCGCTGAAGCTAATCTCTGGTCTGCTCTCAACGAACGCTTCCATGAAATTACTATTCTGGACCCTGCCTGTGGTTCTGGTTCTTTTTTGGTGGGCATGCTCAATATCCTGGATGACCTCCAGGAGCGGGCTAATCGTCAGCTTGGTATAACAGAAGCATCTTATGACCGTAAGAAACGGATTATTGGCCAATCACTGTATGGCGTGGATGTGATGGAGTGGGCGTGTCATGTTGCCGAGCTACGCCTCTGGCTGGCGCTGATTATTGATGCTGAGTTTACTCGCGAAGAGCTCCATGTCCGGCGGGAGCCTCTACTACCCTACTTCTCTTTCAAAGTTCGCTGTGGAGACAGTCTGGTGCAGGAAGTCGGCGGGATAAATCTTGGGCACATTGCTGCCTCACAGGAGATACCACCACCGTTAAAAGCCCGAATCACGAACCTGAAGAACGAGAAGCTCAAGTTCTACAACAGCGACAAAACGTGCCAGTTTCATTCAGTGGATGCTTTGAAGAATGAGGAAAAACGGCTATTCTCAGATATTCTGGATGCCAGGGGACATGCTATCCAAGAGCGTATCAAGGCTGTGCGGCGAAAGCTGGAAGGTCCGCAGACTTATCAGATAGGTCTAGATGGCAAAGGGGCTCCACCACCCCACCAGATGGATTTAGAAGCAAACCAATACCTGCAGGAAATTGAAGCCCTTACCACTGAATTGGCACAGACCAAGGTGTCAAAAAAGGCGCTTAGTGCTGCCAGAGAAGTACCCTTTGTATGGGATATCGCTTTTGTGGAAATCTTTGAAGGTGAGAACAAGAGCTTTGATATCGTCATGGGCAATCCCCCTTATGTGCGTCAGGAAGCGATTGCTGCACCAGTAGTCCACGGTGTTCAGGTCACGAATGATAAGAGGGAATACAAGGCGAAGCTGGCGCTTTCCGTATATCAGGCGTTTCCTCATTTCTTTGGCTATAAAGCTGGTACTAACACCGCAGCCCACAGAATTGATGCCAAAAGTGACCTCTATATCTATTTCTACCTGCACGGGCTTTCTCTACTGAATAGCAAAGGTTCGTTTTGCTTCATCACCTCTAACTCCTGGCTGGATGTGGGCTATGGGGCCGACCTGCAGGAGTTCTTGCTCAAGCACAGCCATGTCAAGCTGGTTCTGGATAACCAGGTAAAGCGCACCTTTGCTAACGCCGATGTGAACTCAATCATCGTGCTCTTTTCCTCGCCGGATGACCGCCGCGAGTGGGCATTAGACAAGACTGCTCGCTTTGTCATGTTCCGTGTGCCCTTTGAGCATATCCTATCACCGGTAATCTTTGACGAAATTGAGGAGGCAACCGAGCGTAAGGCAACTAAAGAATACCGTATCTTTCCAATTCAGCAAAGTAAGCTCCTAGAAGATGGCTGTGAGATACCGCAGGAAGAGGAAACTGGCAAAGCCGCCGGACCTTTGATTAAAACCGCCCGCTACATCGGCAACAAATGGGGTGGTAAATACTTGAGAGCGCCGGATATCTACTGGACGATTCTGGAAAAGGGCAAAGGCAAGCTGGTGCGTCTGGGTGATATTGCTGAGGTACGGCGTGGTTTTACCACGGGTGCTAATCAGTTTTTCTATCTGGATGAGGAACGCATACGAGACTGGGAAATTGAGGAAGAGTTCTTCAAACCTTTAATCTGGTCAATGCAGCAGATAAACAAACTACGCATCATGCCAGAGGCAGCTAATGCTCAAGTATTCGTATGTCGTGAGCCATTATCATCGCTAAGAAATAAGCCTGGTGCATTAAGTTACATTTCATATGGTTCAAAGTTGACAACAGAGAAGGGTGCCAAACATACAGTAGCTGGTGTAAGACTGCCTGATGCTCCGACCCTAAAGGGAAGAACGCTCTGGTATGCTTTACCAGATGTGGATCCAGGGCAATTCGTTGTACCTCGTCTAATTAGAGAGCGCTTTTTCCTTGCTGGGAATCCTCACCGGATTCTCATCAGTGATATGTTCTTTGTTGGTGATTTTAAGAATAGGACAGAAGCAGCACTAGGTGTGCCATTACTTAACAGTGCTTTAACTTATCTCTGCGTTGAACTCTTTGGACGTATTAACATTCCAGGCAGAATAAATCTATACGGTCCCGAGATTAAGTCCGTACTACTACTTAATCCAGCCAGTGTTTCATCAGGTTACACGAATCTCTTGGCCAAGTCCTTTGACTCATTATGCGAGCGAAATATCCTTCCCATCGAAGAAGAGCTACAACAAGAAGACCGCATCAGATTTGATGCTACCGTGTTGTCGGCGTTTGGGCTTGGAGAGTTGCAAGAGCAAATTTATCGCGCTTTGCTTGAACACGTAACTGAAAGACTTGAAAAAGAGCAGACACTAAAACGGCAAAGTAAAGCCAGCAGTGTCTAATACTTGATTTTGTTACCCAATATGGGTAAGATAATACCCGAAATAGGTAATAACTATGATTGCTAATTCGTTATGCAGCGGTCTTTTCGGCAAAACAAGGCAGGCGGTCCTTGCCCTTCTCTACGGGCGAGCGGACAATTCTTTTTACACCAAACAGGTGCTGGATGCCGTGAAAAGCGGCCGGGGGACGGTGCAGCGAGAGCTGAAAAACCTGACGGATACCGGTATCATCATCCGTGAAGTGCAGGGGAGGCAGGTCTACTACCGGGCGAATGCTCAGTGCCCTATCTTCATCGAGCTTAAAAGTATCGTGACAAAAACCTTCGGCGTGGCAGATGTCATCAGGCAGTCTCTGGCGACTAAGGCAGATAAAGTACGGGTAGCTTTTATCTTCGGCTCAGTTGCCAGGAGCGCCGATGATAGAAAAAGCGATATAGACTTGATGATAGTGGGGAGAATTTCCTTTGGAGATGTGGTTTCGCTTCTCTCGCCGGCGGAAGAAAAACTGGGACGCGAGGTAAATGCGGTTGTATATCCGATTGCCGAATTCAAGAAGAAAGTGAAAGAAGACCATCACTTCGTAAAGACCGTGCTCGAGGAAGAAAAGATATTTCTGATAGGTGACAAAGGTGAGTTTAGAAGACTGGCTGACTAAGGCAAGGAGCTTATAAATGGCAACTATCATAACTGAACATGCCCGGTTTGAAGCTCAACGGCGTGGTATTGACCTTGAATTGGTGCTGTCCACTATTGAACATCCGCAGCAAAAAGTGCCGTCAAAAAAGAATAGGCTTGTGTTTCAGGGCAAGTACCGTGATAAGATTGCAGAGAAGGAAATGCTGCTAAGGGTGATTGTGGAGTCAGCGGGAAGCACGTTGAAAGTGGTAAGTGTCTACAGGACAAGCAAAATTGACAAATACTGGATTGAGGAGGAAAGGCATGAAAGTCATTTATAACACGGAGACTGATACCCTTGACCTTATTTTCAGGGACGAAGCAGTGGCCGAGAGCGATGAGGTCCGGGAGGGAATAATTGTCGATTACGACCAAGATGGTAAGCTGGTATCCATCGAGGTACTGAATGCGTCGGAGCATGTCCATGAGCCAGAAACCATGGTGTACCAGGCAAAAGCTTCAAAGACATCTCCGCTTTAAGCCTATCAATCGCTGAGTGAATTCATCACCCCGCACTTGCCAGGGAGATTTAGATGCTGACGCATGACATCATAGACAATCGCACTGAAAGACTGGTCGACCACATAAACCGCATTCTTCCTTCTACGGAGCGGGCGAAATTCGCTGTGGGCTATTTCTTCTTGTCTGGCTTCGAGCCGATTCAGAAGAATCTGCAAGGGATATCGGAGCTCAAGCTTCTCATCGGCAATACGTCTAATCGACAAACCATAGAGCAAATCAGCGAAGGGTATAAACGCCTGGAGCTAGTTGACCAAGCTCTGGAGGATATCAGGCTAAGCAAGAAGGCAGACCAAAGGCGACGGGCAAACGAGACAGCCGAGAACCTTCAGGAAGCCATTGCTCTTATGGATCAGACTGATGAAGGGGAAAGCCTGGTGAAGATCTTAGTTAACATGATAGAAGAGAAGCGGCTCAAGGTTAAGGTATATACCAAGGGACATTTACACGCTAAAGCATACATCTTTGACTACAAAAATCTTTACGATGACAAGGGTAAGCCCGTGCCCCCACCAAACAAGGGTTCGTCCATCGTTGGCTCTTCCAACCTAACCCTCGCTGGCATTTCAGACAATACTGAACTAAATGTAAGAATCGAGGGAGATGGAAATCACGCCGAATTAACAAGATGGTTCGATGAGCTATGGGATGAAGCTCAGGATTTTGAAGCTCACCTAATGAACGAGCTAAACCAGTCCTGGGCAGCCCGTTTGGTAAAACCCTATGATATCTATCTGAAGACTCTTTACACATTAGTGAAAGACCGGCTCGAAGAGGAAAAGGGAGCGGAAATCCTTTGGGATGATGAAATAACGAGGGACCTCGCTGACTTCCAGAAGGTCGCGGTCTATCAAGCAATCCAAAAGATAAGAGACTACGGCGGCTGTTTTGTGGCGGACGTGGTTGGATTAGGCAAAAGCTACATTGGCGCCGCCATAGTGAAACATTTTGAGAGAACCGAGCATGCGCGCCCTCTCATAATATGTCCCAAGCCCCTTGAGGACATGTGGGAAGGTTACAACGAAGTCTACGACCTTAACGCCCGAGTACTGTCTATGAGCCTCCTGAAAGAAACGGACGAAGCGGGTGTAAACGGCCTTCTTCAAGATGTGAAGTACCGAGACCGCAACATGGTGTTGGTAGACGAAAGCCATAACTTTCGCCACCATACCACGCAGCGCTACGAAGCGCTTCACACATTTCTGTCAACGGGACGAAAATGTTGCTTTTTGACTGCTACCCCAAGAAACAAATCAGCCTGGGACATTTACAACCAGACCAAACTATTTCACCAAGAAGATAAGACCGACCTGCCCATAGACCCTCCAGACCTGAAGAAGTATTTCAAATTGATAGACAACGAAGAAAGAAGATTGCAGGACCTGTTGGTTCATGTGCTCATAAGAAGAACCCGCAGGCATGTTCTTCGCTGGTATGGATATGCCGAAGACACCCACCAGCCTTTACGTGAGTTGTCGGACACCGAGTGCAGACAATATCTCGATGGCACCAAGCGTGCGTACGTCATTGTAGGTGGGAAACACCAGTTTTTCCCCAGACGGGAGTTGGCGCCGCTTAGATACAGTATAGATGCAACATATAATGGGCTTTACCAGCGAATTAGGACGTATCTGGGTCGGCCTCGAGGAACACATTACCAGCCAAAGCTGGGACAAGAACTAACCTATGCTCGTTACGGACTTTATAACTATGTGCGCCCGGAGAAACGAAAACAGAAGCCATACAACGAGCTTCAACGTGCGGGCATCAATCTTAGAGGAATTATCAGGGTTCTTCTTTTCAAAAGGTTCGAGTCCAGCGTCTATGCCTTCAGAGAAACGATAAGACGTCTTATTCTCATACATAAAGCCTTTCTTAAATCCTTAGATGCGGGCATTGTGCCAGCAGGTGATGATGCTCAGCAACTCCTTTACGAATGTGACCGATACGAAGAGGCTGACTTGATGGACCAACTGCGGGAGATGTCTGGGCAGTACGATATAAAGGATTTCGATGATACAAGGCTACGCGACCACATAGAAGCGGACAAGAAATTACTTGAGCACGTTCTCCAGTTAGTGGAACCAATTACTCCCAGCAATGACGACAAGCTACAGAAGTTATTTTCTAGGATGAAGCAGGAGCCGTTAGACAAAGGTAAATGCCTAATTTTCACCCAATATGCAGACACAGCCAAATATCTATATGAAAACCTGAACCCCGGTAATAAGGAGCCAGACATAGATGTGATTTATGGCACTGATAAAAGTAAGTCTAGAATGGCAGGCCGATTCGCTCCCAAAGCCAACCCACAATTCAAGTTTCTAAAAGGCGAGAGCGAGATTCGCATACTCGTGTCTACTGATGTGCTATCTGAAGGACTTAACCTGCAGGATGGCGACAAGGTAATAAATTACGACCTGCACTGGAATCCTGTCAAACTAATACAACGGGTCGGTCGCATCGACAGGATAGGCTCTGAAAATGACATAGTATGGGCGTTTAACTTTCTTCCTGAGACTGAGCTTGATAGAGGCTTAGGCATTACCCAAGTGCTGGAAAGCCGCATTCAAGAAATACACGACACGATTGGAGAGGATGCGGCCATCCTTGACCCAAGTGAGCAGCTAAATGAGCAAGCTATGTACGCCATCTATGAAAGTAGAGGGGGGCAACTGTCCCTATTTGAAGAGGACGTCAGAGACCTCGTGGACCTCAATGAAGCCGAAGAAATGCTCAGGCATCTAAGAAGTGAGAAGCCAGAGGAATTTCAGAGAATATCGGAGCTCAGGGATGGTATTCGGTCTTCGAAAGAAGCTGATTTTAAGGGACGATATGTTTTTTGTGAGGCTGGACGTTTTTATCAACTCATTCTGGTTGACAAGGACGGAAATATAGCCTCCCGAGATGTGGCGAAAGCCATGAGTGCCATCAAATGTTCCGCACTCGAACCAGTCGCAAAACTTCCGCCTGGTTACAACCGTGACATAATGAAAGTCAAATGTGTTTTTGAGGAAGACGTAAAACACAGGCGAGCAGAGCGAGTTCAGACCATATCTTTGACACAAGCACAGCGATACGTTCTACGCGAACTCAGTGCTCTTTATAAGCAAAGTGACGATGAGACTAAAGCTAGGATTAACATTTTGGAGAGAGCATTCCGAATGAGTCCATCGCCGGCGGTAAATAAGAAGCTAAATTTTCTTAGACGGAACGGCGTGGTTGGCGACGACCTGCTCAGAAGTCTTACCAACGTTTACCATGAGCATAGCCTGCGCGAGCGCTTGGACCAAAAGGATATTTTCACTGAGACCGAAGAAATACCACGCATAGTTTGCAGTGAGGCACTTATTTAAGAATCCTTCTCTTTTCTGTAGTAAGTTGACAGCCCAGCTTACTGAAACCATGTCACAAACCGTCATTTTGTTACCTCTTGTTGCAGGAACTGCCTTAATTTGTTTACAATTTCAACTAAGATGTAGTTGCCATGCCCAAGGTGAAGCATCACAGGTCATTTAGGTTAAAGACGAAGTCCCGAGCGCAGCGAGGGAACTCAGGGAACTCCAGAGACAAACCTTTATGGAAGCGTTTTTTTAGTTTCCTTGCCCTGCCGGTGACACGAAGGCTTATATTAACTGTTATTATCGTGGGGGTGTTGTATTACTTCGCTTCTACTTTGGAAACTTGGGGCACTGATATGCTGTCGTTATTTGGTTTGGGATTAATCATGATAGCTATTGCTGTAGGGGCAATAATCTGGGTGGTATGGAGAGGACATTTCTCCAGTGCAGTAAAACATTGGAACTGGGTTGCCGCAGGAATTAGCCTGGCTTTCGCTTTATGGGGAATCCTTTCCTTTT
>PCSL01000023.1:10033-15557 GCA_002772325.1 Chloroflexi bacterium CG23_combo_of_CG06-09_8_20_14_all_45_10 | reverse complement strand
CATATTCGCAGTCGTTGCCGGGTTTGCTGCCTCGGCTAGAGAAACCAGGCAAGAGGCAGCCCCTCCACATCCGTTTAGAAAAGCAACTAACTGCGGCATTTGGATCATCTTTACCTGGATGGCAAGCGTAGCTCCTATTACGCTCCCAATAAGAAGAGCTACTGCCACAGAGCCAACAGTTAACAACTTCTGCTGAGCTAAAATTAATACAATCGCGGCTAACATAGCTATAGCAGCAATAATATTTCCCCACCGTGCATATTCAGGGGAGCTAAGAAGTCTTATTCCGGAGATTACTGCTACAGCAACAATTAGGTAAAGATAAAAAATAGTAGCAGGCAACACTTTATTCTTTCCCCTTGCCTTTTCCTTTTTTAAACATAGCTAGCATTCTGTCAGTGACAAGAAAACCACCAACCACGTTTACCATTGCCAGGACTATAGCTACCATGGCTAAGAATTTGCTGGAGGTAGTGGCAGCAACAGCAACAGCTATGAGAGCACCTAAAACCGTGACTCCTGAAATAGCATTGGTTCCAGACATCAACGGAGTATGCAGTAGGGAAGGTACTTTGGTAATAACCCAGTATCCTATAAGGCCCGAAAGGATAAAGACGAGAACAAGCATAGATTTTAGCTTTAAATTATAGTTCTTTCAGGGTTTATTTAACTCCCTCCATAGCCTTTAAAGTGCCCTGGTGAACTATTTTCCCATCAATGGTAACCAAAGCTTTTTTAACAATCTCATCTTCTAAATCTATCTTGAGTTCCTTAGCTTTAATAAGGGAATCAAGAAAGTTAGAAATATTGTTAGCATAAAGCATGGTAGAATCCCTAGGCATCCTACCAGGTATGTTTGCTATGCCACTTATGAGGACATCGTGTTCCCATATCTCCTTTCCATGTTGAGTGAGACTGCAATTCCCCCCTTGATCTATAGCCACATCGCAGATGACGGAACCCTTTTTCATTCCCTCTATCATTTTTCTGCTAATGAAAACTGGAGCTCTTTCCCCGGGAATCAAGGCAGCGGTTATCACTATGTCAGACTCCTTAACCAAGGGTGCTAGAGCCTCTTTCTCTCTTTCTAGCCACTCCTCAGGTAAAGCTTTAGCGTATCCTCCTTCCCCCATGGCTAAATCTGGAGGAACATCAAATCCGACAACTTTCGCCCCAAGACTAGCTGCTTGCTCCCGGGCATCAGGTCGAATATCTACAGCAGAAACAACCCCTCCTAATCTTTTAGCCGTAGCTATAGCCTGAAGTCCTACTATACCCGTACCGATTATCAAAAATTTGGCTGGTTGTATCATCCCAATGGCAGTCATGGTCATAGGAATAAACTTAGGAAAATAATTAGCTGCCATTATAGCTGACTTATATCCGGCAACTGTGCTCATCGAGGTTAAAGCATCCATCTTCTGAGCTCGAGTTATTCTGGGAATGCTATCCATGGTGAAAGAAATTATTTTTTTATCCCTAATCTTTTTGATCATCTCGTGATTGGTCGGAGCAGCAGGATGGAGAAAACTAATAAGGACGGTGTTTTCCTTCATCATATCAATTTCGTGCTTATTTTTTTCCTGATTATATAAGGGCTCTTTAACCTTTAAAATTACGTTGGCTCTATCATAAAGCGCTTCCACGTCATCTATGATTTCAGCCCCGGCTATCCTGTATTCCTCATTCCCAAAAAGGGCACCTTCGCCAGCCGATTTTTCTACCAGCACCTTGATTCCCATTTCTACATACTTTTTACAAGTAGAAGGGATTGCTGCTACTCTTTTTTCACCCTCCATTATCTCTTTTGGTATTCCCAGCACAATCTCTTTTGAATACACCTTATACCTCCTTTTGCGCCAGTTTTTACCATTATACATCCCGATGGCAGTAAAATCTAGGCTCTATTGGCTCTATACTGAATTTTAGGGAACACCAGCTCCAAAACCACTACCTTGGTAATGATCTCTTGGCGCACAAAAACTGCGGTTTTTGACTAAAGCCCGCCTATTAGTTAAATTATAAGTATAAATGGCAGATTTGCTTTTTGGTCCGGCAGGAGTTCCACTAAGCGCTAAGGAACGATCCACAGAAAGTGGCATCCAACGCGTTGCTGAGCTAGGCTTAGGATGTATGGAGCTGGAATTCGTCCGAGGGGTGAAGATGAGTGAAAGGAGTGCTCTAGCTATAGGGCAACTAGCCAGAGAAAAGGGAGTGGCACTCAGCGCCCACGCTCCTTACTTCATAAACTTCAATGCTCGAGAGTTAGAGAAGATAAGAGCTAGTCAAGAAAGATTGCTTCACACTGCTCGAATTGCCTCCCTGTGTGGTGCTAGAAGTGTGGTTTTCCATGCTGCCTATTATCTAACTGACCCACCAAATAAAGTTTATGACATGGTGAAGAAACAACTACAAGAGGTAATAAGCAGGCTAAGAATAGAAGGCAATAGAATTTGGATTAGACCTGAGACCGCCGGGAAAGTTAGCCAATTCGGCACCCTAGACGAGGTGATAAAGCTAAGCAAAGAAATTGAGGGAGTAATCCCTTGTGTTGATTTCGCTCATTGGCATGCTAGAACAGGGAAATTCAATTCCTACCCTGAATTTACTGCTACCTTAGAACAAATAGAAAACAAACTAGGAAGAGCAAGCTTGGATAATATGCACATACATGCCTCAGGAATAGCCTATGGGGAAAAAGGCGAAATTAAACACTTAAATATGAAAGAATCCGACTTCAACTATGTTGACCTAGTTAAAGCCCTGAAAGATTATAAGGTTAAAGGATTGGTTATCAGTGAAAGTCCCAACCTAGAAGAAGATGCCCTCCTTTTACAGGAGACTTACAATTCCTGTATGTGATGCTTCGCTACTTCTAGCAATTTTTTCCATTTACAGTGTTTGTGCTATAATAAACGTGGGTTAAACTATGAAACCGAAATCGTGGCCCAATAGCTTTGTCTCCTTACTGCTTCTAGCAGTGATAGTAGCCATTGTATTTGCTTTTTTACCACGCAGTGGTAGCCCTGAAAAAGTAGATCTTCCCACGTTTATTAACCATGCTAAACCGGGGCAAAAAGCTGAAGAGCAAATTAGCATCATCCAGCAGGACGGAGACAAACTAATTGGCTTGAAGGATGATGGTAAAGCTATATACGAAGCTGCGTTTATGGGTGGCACTGATGACCTGCGTAATTACCTCACAGAGGAAGGTATAACCCTTGGTGAAGGTGGGATAAGCCTCGATGTTAAAGCTAGCGGCATTGATTGGGGAATGATAGCCCTGCAAATCCTCTTACCAATTATGTTGATTGGGGCGTTATTCTATTTTTTATTCCGCTCAGCCCGTGGAGCCGGCACGCAAGCTTTCAATTTTGGTAGAAGCCGCGCCCGGCTAAGTTCCGGCAACAAACCTACAGTAACTTTTGCCGATGTTGCCGGAGCCGATGAAGCCAAGGAAGAGGTTCAAGAGGTAGTGGATTTTCTCAAATCACCCCAGAAATTCCAGACACTGGGAGGTCGCGTACCTCGTGGAGTTCTCCTAGTAGGTCCACCAGGAACAGGCAAGACTTTACTGGCTAAAGCCATAGCTGGGGAGGCCAACGTGCCTTTTTACTCCATCAGCGGCAGCGAATTTGTGGAGATGTTTGTCGGCGTTGGGGCTGCCAGAGTCAGGGACCTATTTGAGCAAGCTAAGCGTAACTCACCATGCATAGTTTTTATGGATGAAATTGATGCCGTAGGCCGACACCGCGGCGCTGGCTTGGGTGGAGGACATGATGAAAGAGAGCAAACTTTAAATCAAATCCTATCCGAGATGGATGGCTTTGACACCAATGCTAACGTCATAGTCCTGGCTGCCACCAATCGCCCCGATATTCTCGACCCAGCCTTATTACGCCCTGGCCGCTTTGATCGTCATATCGTGGTTGACTTACCTGATATCAATGGCCGCAAAGCTATCTTAGAAGTACATGCCAAAGGCATGTCCCTAGACAAAGAAGTCAAACTGGAAACAGTAGCTAAGGAAACACCCGGTTTCAGCGGCGCTGACCTAGCCAACCTAATTAACGAAGCAGCTATCTTGGCTGCTAGACGCAATCGCAAAGATATCAGCTCAAAGGAACTGGAAGATGCTGCCGAGCGAGTTTCCCTTGGTCCTGAGAGAAAAAGCCGCGTAATCAGTCAGAGAGAAAAGGAAATAACTGCCTACCACGAAAGTGGCCATGCCTTAACAGCTAATATGCTGCCTAATGCTGATGCAACGGTACACAAAATTTCCATTATTGCTCGAGGGATGGCTGAAGGCTGGACACGTTTTTTACCATCCGAGGATCGCCACCTATACCCAAAGTCTCAGCTTATTGACACGATAGCGATACTGCTAGGTGGGCGTGCCGCTGAGGAGATCACCTTTAAGGAAGTAACCACAGGAGCACAAAAGGATTTAGCCGAGGCAACTAAATTAGCCAGGAAGATGGTTACTGAATACGGGATGAGCGATAAATTAGGGCCGCGAACTTTCGGGCAAAGACAGGAACTTGTTTTCTTAGGTCGCGAGATTAGCGAGCAAAGAGATTACAGCGATAAGATAGCTCAAGAGATAGATGAAGAGGTGCACGATATTATTCAGCGTGCCTATGATACTGCCAAGAAAATACTGACCGGAAACAAAGCCAAACTAAAGCAAATCGCTGAGGAACTCATCGCTCACGAAACTCTGGAGGAACCAGCACTCAATAAGCTATTTGAAGGATTAACACCACAACCAGCTTCCGCTTAAAAATTTGTAACAATTGAACCTCTCCGGTGAATTTCTCTCTGTCATTCTGAGCCCTTCGCTTTCTGTCATTCTGAGGGAGTAAAACGACTGAAGAATCTCTAAGACTCTTCGCTTCGCTCAGGGTGACAGAAGGGTGCTTACCAATGGGATACATGGCCAAGTCGGCTGGCTTCTTGAGCAATAACACTATCATCCAGTTTAACAAATAGTGGCTGGGGCTGGCGAAGTTTCTGCCCCGGCACTGGCGACTGAAGCTTCCAACCTGCCTCACTGACGCTCCCCTCAAAGCCAAGAAAAGTGTGCAGCTTCTCAGAGCTAAAGGGAAGAAAGGGGTAGAAAACAGTCTTTAAAACTGATAATACGGACAAGACAGTGTAGGCAGACTTAGCCGAGGTTTCTGGGGATTTTTTAATCGTCTTCCAGGGAGCTTGGTCGTCGAGATACCGATTAGCTTCCTGAGCCAAGAACATAATCTGTCTAATTGCTTCTCTGAAACTACAGCGATAAAGCGCTCTATCAACATCGCTTAGAGTAGTCTCAGCCTTGTGAAGCAACCCCTGGCTTTGTTCGTCAAGTTCGCCTGACGAGGGCACCATTCCATTGAAATTGCGATAAGTAAAAGTAAGGATGCGATGCGCCAGGTTACCATAAGTAGCTACCAGCTCATCGTTATTGCGGCGAACAAATTTATCCCAAGAAAAATCGCTATCCCTGGTCTCAGGCATATTTATGGATAAAATA
>PCSL01000023.1:163-9993 GCA_002772325.1 Chloroflexi bacterium CG23_combo_of_CG06-09_8_20_14_all_45_10 | reverse complement strand
GCGGGAACATCGTAGGGGACATTTAACCCGCCATAGCCCATCAGCATCGCTGGCCAAACTAAGGTGTGGAAGAAAATGTTGTCCTTGCCGATGAAATAAAAACTCTTGGACTCCCCTGTCCAAAAAGGTTGCCAAGCGGTATCATCGCCATGCAGCTTTGCCCACTCTTTACTGGCTGACAAATAACCAATGACTGCCTCAAACCACACATAAATTCGCTTCTGCTCAAAGCCCGATTGCGGCACAGTCACCCCCCAATCTATATCCCGGGTTATAGCCCTATCCCTTAATCCTTCATGCAAAAATTTCCAAGTAGTACCAAGTACATTATGCCGCCAGTGAGACTGCTCTTTTATCCATGCCTTCAATCTATCCTGAAAAGAAGTAAGGCGTAGGAAAAAGTGCTCAGAGGTCTCAAATCGCGCTGAAGTGCCACAAAGATAGCAGCGAATATTCTCAAGCTCTGAGGGATTTAAAGGTTTACCACATTCATCACATTGATCGCCTCGCGCTTTGGGAAAGCGGCAATAAGGACATGTACCCTCAAGATAACGGTCAGGAAGAAACCTCTGGCACTCGGGGCAATAAGCCTGAAGCATCTTATCCTTATAAATATAGCCATTATTGAGCAAAGTAAGAAATATATCATGCGTAATCTGAGCATGATTTGCAGTGCCTGTAGTAGTAAATAAGTCAAAGGAGATGCCCAGTTTTTGCCAGCAATCGATAAATTGCTGATGATATTTAGATGCTATTTCCTGTGGCGATTTGGATTCCTGCTCAGCTCGAATAGTAATGGGGGCTCCGTGCTGATCACTCCCTGAAACCATCAGCACATCGTCGCCTTTGAGGCGATGATAACGAGCAAAAATATCTGCTGGTAAATAAGCCCCGGCAATATGTCCTAAATGTAAAGGACCATTGGCGTAAGGCCAAGCAACACCTATAAAGATACGCTCACCCAAGAAAGCCTCCAAAAGAGAATTTAACCTATCATGCCTAGTCCCCAGGGAAAAAGGTGATTATTTTCTCTCCCTTTTCCGTCTTATAGGAAGCATAACCGCGGCTTAAGCAGCAATCAAGACAAAAACGTTGACTCTGCTCCCCCTCATCATCAACTACTAAATAACGCTCACCATATTCCAGAAATCTATGACAGATGTCGCATTGCACTTTGCTTATAGCGATACAACCACAACGCAATTTAATCTCCTTCAGCAGGCTTTGTCTAGCCTGCTACAAGTTTCGCTTCCCATTAAAGGTATAAGACGCCTAAAAAGGTATCACCCTGTCGTCCAGCAATAGCAGCGGCGAAAATAGGCAAAAACAGATATAGCCGATAATTATAGCCCCTAATTACAATTCCATCCACCCGTCTTGACTCCAAACTGTCACCCTTGTATAGTTTACAACAATTATCTCTTCGAAGAAGAAAAAAATGCCTCACCTTAAATTCAAAGAAATGGTGCCAACATATGGGTTTGACGATGTAGCCCTTGTCCCTGGCGATGTAACCATCAACCCTGATCAGACAAATATAGATTTTACTATTGGTAATTTTAAATTCTCCATCCCCATCCTAGCCTCAGCCATGGATGCTGTTGTTGATCCCACTTTGGCCATCAAGTTTGGCAAACTGGGAGGCCTAGCTGTCCTCAACCTCGAGGGAGTACAGACAAGGTACGAAAATCCTGACGAAATTCTTGAGCAAATTGCTCAAGCTCCGCAAATCGAGGTTACTTCTCTGCTGCAAAAGATTTACTCCGCACCTATTAAGGAAAATCTTATCGCTGACTGCATCAGCACGATAAAACAAGGAGGCGTCACCTGTGCCGCCTCGCTAACCCCAGCCAATACCAAACGACTGGCTCCTATAGCTAAGGAAGCAGGGATTGACGTGCTAGTAGTGCAATCTACAGTCACCACCGCCAAGCATATCTCCAAGAGCTACCAAGGGCTTATCTTGTCCGAATTATGCCAGATGATGTCCTTGCCCATCATAGTGGGCAACTGCTGCAGCTATAGCTCCGCATTAGAGTTGATGAGAACGGGGATTGATGCCATTTTAGTCGGCGTCGGTCCTGGAGCTGCCTGTACCACCAGAGAGGTCATCGGCGTTGGTGTCCCCCAGATAACTGCCACCATGGATTGTGCTGCCGCTAGAGAAACTTATTTTAAAAAGCAAGGTAAATATGTATCAGTCATAACTGATGGAGGCATTCGCATTGGCGGTGACTTGTGTAAAGCATTTGCCGCTGGCGCCGATGCTGTCATGGTTGGTTCACCACTAGCTCAGGCTATGGAGGCTCCGGGTAGAGGTTATCATTGGGGTATGTCTCAGCCTCACCCAGTATTGCCTAGAGGGACACGTATCAAAGTTGGCACCGTTGCTTCCTTAGAACAAATTCTCTTCGGACCTACTACTGTTACCGATGGCACGCAAAACTTAGTTGGTGCCTTGCGCACCAGCATGGGAGTCTGCGGTGCTCGATCCATTAAAGAAATGCATAAAGTTAAGATGATCATTGCTCCAGCTATAAAGACAGAAGGAAAATACTTCCAGGCAGCCCAAAATATCCCTTGAATTTTTAAAGAAACGCACTAATACAAAACCAAACGCCGAAACCAATCAACACAAAAGCACAACCACTAAATACAATCCTCCGCACCTTTTGCGTCCACCACTTCCTCGACTTAAACGTACTCGCGGAGAGAACCTCGTACCAGGCTAAATCACAAAGCCAGTGCACCACAGTGAAGAGAACAATGCCAATAAGCCCAAACTTGATAGCGCCAACTATCAGCACCATGCCTATAGTCACCCACCATATATAAAAACCAGGGTTAGCGCCCGTGAACACAATGCCAGTGACTAAAGAACTAGTTGGCAGCCCGCCTATTTCTCCAACCGCATCGCCAGCAGTTCGAAACACCCGGAAACCCAGGTAAAATAACATCAGACCGCCCACAACATATATAACCTTCACAACCTGTGGAGAGCCGATGAGATGCCCCAATCCCAAATAAATTGCTGCTATGAGCGGTATCTCGATGACAGCATGCCCTACGGCAATCAACGCACCGGCATTTTTATCACCATAGCCCTTGGCTATTGTGGCGGCAGTAAGTGGCCCTGGCAGCATAACACCAGTAAGGGAAATACCAACTGCCGATAATAGAAATAAACCAAGGCTTGTCTCCATAATTTATTGGTGGCAAATGCAGATTTGGGCTAGATTTCCTCCTCTTCCTCCTCCTCAGCAGCTATATCCCCTCCATAATAAGGAAGCACCACACCTACCTTGCCTCGCCGGTGTTTAGCCATTTTAGGCAGATTATCAATCATTTTCCTTAACTCTGTGAATGCTTCAACTGGCTGTGCTGGCGGGATAACTATGCCATCCATCCCGGCCTTCCACAAATCGCCGAGCTCGGCATTTGTTATCAGCGAAGGCAAAGTTACCACAAATGGCTTATCCAATAGCTCACTGAACCTTCGGCAAATGAGCAGATACTCCACAGTAATAAATGACTCCTCGCCTCTGTTAATAAACACACCGTCTATCTCAAGAGCATTAATAGCTCTAACCAAGCCCTGATCCAACGAAGGTTCTATCACCAGAAATTTACCCGCCTCTTCTCCTCGCAGTGCTGCCACAGGTGTCTTCATATCAAAAACTACAAAGTCGCAGCCTGAGTCAACAAGCTCAGCAGTCCTCTTTTCGCCCATCCCCTTCGTAACCACCCCCAGAGGAATATCGCCCATAGCCTTGACCATTTGCTCCAGACTTCTAATCTCAAAGCTTTCACTTAATACCAATCCAGCATCCACATTGCTACCAGTTAAGGCATCAGCTTCTTTGACATCTACCCCAGCCAACCCGGCAACAAGCAACATCGGCGAGCTTTTCAGTTCGCTGGCAGCCGCATGGAAACCTATGGATGCTGCTGAAGACTTGGAAAGGTTATGCAATTTATCCACAAATTTGCTCATCTTACCTCCAAAGCCAGCGGTCGGATTCGAACCGACGACCAGCGGTTTACGAAACCGCTGCTCTACCCCTGAGCTACGCTGGCACGAGATTAGTATAGCTGATGGGGCAGGCTCTGACAAACAATCCAACTCAAATCGCCGAAGCTACTCAAATAGGGGAGTTGACCAACGGTTTTCTCTAAAACAGACTTCAGAATGCTGGGCATACCAATCTATATATAGCATCCTAAATAATTGCGCATAGACCCTTCAGGCTGAGTCCTCAAGACAAAGCCCCAAACAGGGATTAAACCCCAAATCCTAAGCACAAAATCCTAAACAATATCTAAATTCAAATGCCAAAACCAGTTTCGAATTTTGAGAATTGGATATTTGGATTTGTTTAGAGTTTAGAAATTAGTATTTAGGATTTGCCCGTATCCTTTCCTCTATGGTTATTCGTATTATGGTATCCCCCTCAAACTGTGGATTTTGATTCGGGTCTCTAGGTGTCAATTTTTCCAGGACATCCATTCCCTCTATTAACTGCCCAAAGACTGAGTGTTTACCGTCAAGGTGGTGCTGGGGCGTATAAGTAATGAAGAACTGGCAGCCATTGGTATTGGAGCCAGAGTTAGCCATTGATAGGGCACCGGCAACATGGGTATGCTCGGTGAATTCATCAGCAAAGGAGTAACCAGGAGTGCCAGTTCCGGTTCCCGTAGGGTCCCCGCCTTGAGCCATAAAGCCTGGTATTACACGATGGAACGTGGTACCGTCGTAAAACCCCTCGTGGGCAAGGAAGACAAAGTTATTGACAGTTACCGGAACATCGCTCGCGAATAGTTCCAGCACTATATTCCCCTTTTCTGTCTGAATGGTAGCAATGTATTGCTTACTGGAATCAATTGTCATCGGTGGTGGTGCTGAGTAAGTTTTAGGCTTTGACTCTCCACCAGCGCATGACGCCGAAAGAAGTGCTGCCAGAATCAAGATGATGCCAGCTATTCGGAACAGACCGCCAGTTCTCATAAACTTACCTCCTTCTTTCTTGGAAGGCTGTTTAATTTTGATTTCCCGTTCAATTTCAGCCATCTCAGAGGTGTTTCACCCCCAAATTTTTGTAGTTGCCTGATTTATCAGGCACAGTCGCCCAATAAACTGGGCAACTACATTTTTAAACAGCCTCTTATAAGGCTGTTCGGCAACACCTAACTGTCACCCTGAGTAAAGCGAACAATCCCTCTTCTCACTTGCAAGGATCTTCTCCAGCTCACCAATCAAATAAGGGAGATCTTCAATGACCGCCTCCCTTGCAGCGTCAAGCATATGTCGCAATCGAATCAAGTCACTCTTTGGCATATTGCACCTCTGCTATTCTAACCACCTCATCGCGGAAATACCTACTCAGACATTGTGCCGTGTTTATATCCACCTTACGCCCTCCAAATAATCTGGAAAATTCCAATTCCATACTTGCCAGACGGATAAATCCGGGGACATGCCCCGGCTCAAATTCCACCAGTACATCAACATCGCTCTCAGGGTGGAAGCCTTCACGCAGAACCGAACCGAATAGAGAAAGTTTACGGATATGGTGTTTCTGGCAGAATTCAGCTATGTTCTCTCGAAGAATGTCAGTCTGTATCTCGTTATTCATCACTGCACCTTAATCATTTCTCGGAGGCATATTCTGCCTGGAGAAACTCACGGCTATCGAATCTGCCACAACACTGAATTTTAGCACGAATTTTACCAGCTACCAAGAATTTGCCTGCTTGATGAAAACTAAAGTCAATCACAAAACTCCTTATAATCCTCCCTCCCCCAGCGGGAGGGAGTTAGAGGGAGGAGGAAATTCACCCTCACCTAACCTCTCATGTAATGAAGTTTCTTTTCCTTACAAGAGAGGTATTTTTTCACGATACTATGCGGAAGACTATAAGAATTCATGTAACATGCACCTGGTTACATCACCAGGGCGAGTAACCCAGGTTCGACAGTCTCTCTCATAGAGAGGCCGTTCCCTTTTCCTATGATTCTCAACGCATAAAGTATGTCTTCAAATGGCGCCAAGGCATATTAGGTCAGTGAAGTTTGAGTCTAGATTGGGGCTTTATCTTAAGCTTGAAGGCGTATTCGAAACTTAAGTAACTACCAAAAAACTACCAAAAGTCTAAAGCATGCCTGGGGGATATTCACTAACTCTTGGGAAGGGATATCTGGCTCTTGGTGGCAAACATAACAATACACTACAAAGTGTAATCCAGGGAACTTCTTGACATTCGAACACAGAATAGCCTATTCTGCCATTGAAGGATTGTTGCAAGAGATTCTAGGAAATTAGAGATCGGAGAAATTCCATGAAGCCATACGTACCTGAAATGCTACCTCTAGAATCATTGAAGTGGGAGGAGTTTATTCCCTTAATTGGCAAAGCAAATTTTGAATTAGCCCGCTACGAAGGAATATTGCAGGGAATAATCAATCCATCGGTTTTTCTATCGCCGCTGACTACCCAAGAAGCGGTCTTGTCTTCAAAAATAGAAGGAACAGAAGCTACTCTGGAAGAAGTTTTGGAGTATGAAGCAGCGCCAAGCCCAGACGCAGCGAAGCTTAAAGATATCCAAGAAATAATTAATTACCGCAAGTCAATGGATTATGCGATGGGGTGGCTAGAAACTCGCCCCATCACCCTGAATCTTCTCCGTGAAATTCACTACACGCTATTGGGTAGCGTTCGTGGCAGGAATAAAGCAAGGGGGGAATTTCGAAAAACTCAAAACTGGATCGGCAAACCTGGTGCAACAATTGAACAAGCAAGCTATATTCCCCCTTCCCCTGAGCGGTTAATGGAATTTCTTTCAAATCTGGAAGAATATATTCACTATGAAGAAAAAGATAGGCTAGTACAACTGACAATCATCCATGCCCAGTTTGAAATCATCCACCCCTTTCTGGATGGGAACGGTCGCATTGGCAGAATCTTGATACCGCTGTTTTTATTTGAAAGAAAGCTACTAAGCAATCCAATGTTTTATATCAGCGCTTACTTGGAAGCTCATCGCCAAGAATATTACGCAAAATTAAGGGCAATTACCGAAGAGAACGATTGGAATAGATGGATTCAATTTTTCCTGACAGCCATTATTGAACAATCAAAGGCAAACAGTAAAAAGGCAAAAGCGATTCTCTCCTTGTACGACCGAATGAAAATGGAAATCCCAAAAATTACGTATTCGCATGCAATTCAAGCATTAGATGCTTTATTCACTCGACCAATATTTAATTCCAAAGACTTTATCAAAGAAGCAGATATACCGAAAAGAAGCGCCAATCGAATTCTAGAGAAATTAACTGAACAAAATACAATCAAAATTATTAAAGAAGCAAAAGGGACAAAACCACCAGTTTTTATATTTTCAGAATTAATCGAAATCGTTGGGTAAAGAATTTGTGCGCGTCATCAATGGCGTGCAATCCCAATAGTGCGCCACAAAATAGAAATTATGGCGTGCAAGTAATTTACTGGGACATAGATGGCTCGCAAATTGGTCTTCTGTCCAATATCCCTAGGAAAATGACTTGTAGGTGATATTGTGCATGATAATCGGCAATTTTTGGCACACAAAAAGATTAGTGTGCCACAATTCTTGATTTATGGCACACAAGAAGGTTTGTGGGACATAAATGAGACACAAAAGGCATTTTGAGACTGCAATGCAACGACATTCGGCAGAAATAAAGAGAGGATACTCAGGTCTGGCACTGCCGCAACCGAGGCATTGCACTCAAAAAATCGCCTGCTTGATGAAAACTATAGTCAATCACAAAATTCCTTATAATCCTCCCTCCCCTGTCGGGAGGGGGTTAGAGGGAGGAGGAAATTCACCCTCACCTAACCTCCCCCTTCGAGGAAGAGGTATTTTTTCACGATACTATGCGGAAGACTATAAGAATTCATGTAACGTGCACCTAGTTACGTCACCAAGGCGAGTAACCCTGGCCCGACGGCCTCTCCCTCGTGGAGAGGCCGTTTCTTTTTCCGCTGATTCTCAATGCATAAAGCATGTCTTGAAATGGCGCTAAGGCATATTAGACCGGTTAAGTTTCAGGATGGCTTGAGATTTTATCACAACTTCGAAGCCGTATCCAAAAGCTGACGAAGAGTCCATCAGCCTAAATCATGTCTGAAAAATATAAGGCATTAGCTGCCATGAGAGCAACTTTTGGGAGGGAAATGGTATTCGCAAGAAGTAGTGGCTAGGCTACGTCATTCAATCTTATTGGCAAATTAACGCCACTTTCTCGAAGGAACCTCTCGTATCCCATCTTCTTCGTTGCCCGGTTTGCTATATCAGCAACAAAGTTACGAATGCTTTCACAAGTCTTGAACTCTCCTGGAGTATAAGGAAATTTGTGGTCTTTTGGGAATTTATCGACAGTTTGCCAGATCAATGGGATAGGATCATTCCTTCCTATTTGCTTTCGGCGTTTCGGCAGGATGAGGAATGTCTTTTCTCTAAATTTAAGAAAATCGTCAAATTTATTTAGCTCAGTTAATGCTCCGCTAACCCTTAGGTCGTCTACTAATAGGGCGAATATAATATCTGCTTGAGAAATGTGAAGTGCAATATTCGCCATGTGATCGTGTTGTGATACCTTAATTTTCTCTTCAAGTTCCTCACTGAACGCGACATCATAATTCTTATTTACTAGCCCCAGATGGTTTTTGATTTCTTTCCTCTTTTGTTCCCCTTGACTGCCTTGGCCTGGCCCAAGCACCAATATTGCTAGCTTAATTTGTGAGAATGAACTCAGAAAATCAGAATACCGTTCATTCCAAATCGGATGCCCACTCTCAAAGCTCAAATCTTCAATCACCTGCTATTCGCAAATTTATTCTTTCAAACACCTTATTGCTCTCGCTATCTGCTGCCCCCTATCTGTTATTCTTAACATGGATCCATAGTGTTCAACAAAGCCAGCTTTCATTAGCGATGCTAGAGCTAACCAACGCCTAGTGGTTCTGAGTTCGGTGCCTATGTCCTTCTCTGAAATCGTATTCAGGTCATCTAATCTACAGAGTATTGACATCGCTACTTCGTTTGATGTAGCGACTGCCTCGCACGTAACTAAGTCTGATACATACTCCTCTATTCTTTTCCTTAACCTACTTTCTTTCCTTCTAGATTCATCCAAGTCAACCAACACCCTGTTTAGATAACTTCGTAAGTACTCGATCTCCGAAACTGCTGTCATATCTAGCGTAACTGCTGTTTCCTGCGGTCTCCAAGTATACCCATCGCCGTCTTCAAATATTGGCTCTCGCATAGGAGGCAAAACGTCTTTTGCAGATGCCAAGGTTGCTACATTTACTTCTAATGCCCCAGCCCGTATATCCAGCCGCCTTGGCCGAGCAGCTTCAAAATGCCTCTCAGTACGAGCACTATCCTCTGTCTTCATCGCTATATTGCCTGACTCATTCAAAGTTAACACCCCCAAATACTCTGTTTTCTATATGCGGCAGTTCCCCGGATAACCAATCTTTCACTCGTTTCATAAATCCTCTGATGTCAGCAATATTAATTATACGACGGTGGTACAAGTCCAAATCTATAAGTGTGCCTGTCTCTGGTAGATTTTTTTTGTGCCTGGATTCAGGGAGTATGCTAACTGTACCAACTCGTAGATTTACTTCAATAGGTTCATTCGCTACCTTTACCATAAATTCAAAGTTAAATGGAGAAATGATTGGTATCGCAGGGTCTGCTGCCCATTTGGAAGAAAATAGGTTCTGTGCCATCTGTTGGACCGCTTGTCCTAGCTTGTCTCTATCAATTCCGTGCAAATATTG
>PCSL01000023.1:0-147 GCA_002772325.1 Chloroflexi bacterium CG23_combo_of_CG06-09_8_20_14_all_45_10 | reverse complement strand
CTTCTGTACTGACTTACGCCCAAAATTTCAGACACACCTTCTATTGTTGCCTCAGAGGTACTAATCACGTCGTCCAATTTTTCAGGTAGGCTAAAGTGCAGCCATACTATTAGCGGATTCACTTTCAATGTCTCAAAAACAGCATCT
>PCSL01000018.1 GCA_002772325.1 Chloroflexi bacterium CG23_combo_of_CG06-09_8_20_14_all_45_10 | reverse complement strand
AACTAAGAACTAGGCCTTTTCTCTGCATTCGTAGTATTGTATCAGTCATTACTTTCTGCGTCAACTCTGAAAGTGCAAAGTCCCCCCCTTGGGGAAAAGAGAAACTAAAACAGCTATTGCTAAACGTTATCTGAAGGCTACGAGACGTTGGAAGAATGCTTGTTCTCGGAAAACTTTACAAAAAAACTAATGACAGATTCGAGGGAACAACCTAGAGGGAAAATTCTTAGCACCCCCATTTCCCTTAGCTGCTCTTCCTGCTTAGGGAGAATGGCACCTCCTACAACTATGGGGATATTGTCTGCACCTTGCTCCTTCAGCACCTTTACCAGCCGGGAAACTAATGTTGGGGGGTGGGCTCCCATGATTCGATACGCAATAACATCTACGTCCTCCTGTATGGCGGTGTGTGCAATTTCACGAGGTATTTGAGTGCCTCCTAGAATGACCTCTATGCCAGCATCTCTTAGAGCCGTGGCTATCGTATGGTAACCCATAGAATGTCCTGTCTCATCAGCAGTAAGTAGCACCCTTATCGCCATTTTTGAGACCTCCTAATGTTCATAGGAAACTTTAGAGTAACAAGCTTCCTCACCTACGGCAGCAACACGACACTGATGAATTTCACCAGCACTTAGATAAGCCTTACATGCTTTGATTAAGTGAGGCATGATATTTTCTTTGTTCTGGAAAGCTTGGATTAAACTCTTCTTCATTGCCTCAGCTTTAGCATTATCTCTCTCCTTCCAAACCTTGTTTAAGCGAGATATTTGCTTTTCAGCGGTGGATATATTATAGTCCCTTAGCTCGAAGGGATAAGGGTAATTCCCCTCGGTAAATTCATTTACTCCGACAATGATTCGCTCTTTGGAGGCAATCTGTTTTTGATATTTATAAGCTGAAGCGCAAATTTCGTTAATAATCCACCCTCTAGCCTTACATTCACCACCTCTCTTCTCGATCTCATCTAAAAGCTTCTGTGTTTCTTTCTCAATCTGTTTTGTTAATGACTCGATGCAATAAGAACCTCCCAGGGGGTCGCAGACATTTATAACCCCGGTCTCATGAGCAAGGATTTGCTGAACACGCATAGATACTAGGGTAGAAAACTCCGTAGGTATAGTATAGCCCTCATCCATAGGGCACAGGTGCAGAGATTGAGCTCCGCCTAGGATAGCAGCTAGCCCCTGGATAGCAGCTCGGGCAATATTATTCAGTGGCTGCTGCCGAGTGAGAGCAGAGCCGGCAGTTTGCACATGGAACCTCATTATCTGTGAACGGGGGTTCTTAGCCCCAAACATCTCTTTCATTATCCTTGCCCACATTCTTCTCGCTGCCCGTAACTTTGCTATCTCCTCTAAAAAGTCCATATGGGCACAGAACATAAACCCCATCCTCGGGGCAACCTGGTCAATATCCAATCCCCTTTCCTTAATTAGCGCTCGTGCAGTGTCAATCCCCATCGCTAGATTAATGGCTATCTCTTGAGGGGCTGTGCAGCCCCCATCACGCATATTCCTTCCCTTAAATGTAGTGATATTCCATAATGGTAAATTTTTGACACAATATTCCATCTCATCAAGTTGCTCTCGCCTATCTTCATCCCCATCACTGAGACCATAGGTAACGGTTTCGTGAGTGCCTCTTAGCTTCCTCTTATCTACTCCTCTTTTTTCTGCCAGGGATAAATACATCGCCATCTGGACACTTTGATGTGCAAGGATGTTTATGTTAATCTTTTCTAGGTCTATACCTTCAAAAAGCCTTTCCCAGTCGGCAAGTGTCTCAACAACAAGACCACAATGCCCGATATATCCCTCCGTACGTTCATCATCGCTATTGTAGCAAATTTGTCCTCGGTCACCTCCTTCACATGACATCGGAGGGAAGCCGTCCAAAACAAGCCCCGTTAGTCCTTGAGAGATAAGGTTGCGCCACCTCTGGTTAGTTTCCTCGCAAGTATCAATGCCAATCAACGGCTGTACCTTCCATGGTCTGGTTCGGTAACCATCCAGATACGATCCTCGAGTATACGGATATTGACCAGAAAAGCCAATGTCCTTAAGGTAGTCTATCTCTTCAATATCAGACGGAGTATAAACACGCTTCAAGGGTATTCCTGAGATTGTCCTGTAATCACGCTGCAACTCCTTATGCGTCTCCAGAAATTTGCTTACTTCTTCCTCATATCGTCTCTCAGCCTTTTTAATAGCATCAAAATCTGTGCTACTCATATGTTTAACCTCCTTGAACTTGGATGAAGTTATACTGTATTAATCAAAAACCCCCTCAGAAAGCAGCTCTACGAATTCTTTATCTGGTATCCCCAAGATTTTACCATATACATACTCATTGTGCTCGCCTAAACAGGGGGCAGGCATAATTAATTCACAGGGTGTTTTGGATAACTTGAAGGGTGGTCCGTCGTAGAAGTGCTTCCCTATCTCGGCGTGCTCCAGTTGCCATAAGTAGTGCCGATGCTCCAATTGAGCATCTTCGTGTATATCCTTCATGTTTTGAACTACCCCGGCGCTTACTCCAACGCCCTGCATTTTAGTCATTACCTCCTCGGAGGTAAAGTCGAGCGTCCATTTTGCAATCAGCTTATCTAGCTCATCTTCATTCTCTTTTCTGCCAAGCAAGGTGCTGAACCTGGAATTCTGAGTCCACTCAGAGTCACCGATGGCATGACAAAAATTATGCCACTCCACATCGGTGAATACGGCGATTGTACACCACCTGTTATTGCCACGGCAGGGATACGCTCCATGTGGAGCAGCATGCGGGCAACGATTTCCTGTTGCACTGGCTACTCGCCCATTTATAAAGTAATCCAGAAGGAGTGGTGCTTCAAAATGAACACCTGCCTCGAATTGAGAAAGGTCGAGGTGCTGCCCCTTGCCTGTCCTTCGGCGATAGTCAAGCGCAGCTACAAGACCTGCTACCCCAAATAGAGGGGCTATGCTATCGGTGTATGCTCCGAAGGGCCCTGTTGGTCCCCTGTCAGGCCAGCCGGCTAAATTGGTAAAACCAGAGAGAGATACTAACTGAGTCCCGTAAGCTGGCTGCCTGGCCCAGGGTCCGGTTTGTCCTTGCTGGCAAGTGCTAAACATGATGATGTCAGGCTTTATTTTTACCAAGTCTTTATAGCCCAAGCCCCACTTGTCCATCGTTCCGGGGGTGAAAGCCTCGCCTATGATATCTGCCCAGGAAACAAATCCTCTGGCTATATCTATAGCTTTAGGGTGATTTAAGTTGAGGGTCACTCCATATTTGTTATTGTTAAAGTTAGCAAAATAAGCGGAGCGGTTTAAGCCTGGTATATTATCCTTAAAGGGTGGCGTTGTCCTCAATATCTCAGGCCTGGTAGCCGATTCTATGTGAATCACAGTCGCCCCGTGGTCTGCCAAATAAGACATCACTATGGGACCTACTCCTACCCAGCAGAAGTCAGCAATCTTTATTCCTTCAAACACTTGTTTTCTCCGAAACTTGGTCATTGTTTAAACAACACCTCCTTGTTTCAACGCAGCAATTTCCCCTTTGGAAAACCCGAATTCGCCTCGATAAACCTCATCGTTATGTTCCCCAATGATAGGAGGTCGTTTCCTTATTTGACAAGGAGTTTGTGACATTTTTATGAAGGCCCCAGGATAGATAATAGAAGTTGCCAATTCGGGATGCTCCACCTCTTCCCAGAACTCCCGACCTTTAAGTTGAGCGCAGGTGACAATATCTTCGACGGTGAAAACGGGATATAACATAATGCGCTTATTAAGTGAGCCCTCAAGAAGCTCAGTTTTAGTGTGACTCATGAAGAACTTAACTAACCGCCCTTCAATGTCCCTTATCTCAGCCTCTGTTGCTGTAGCCATATCAAAGGCTTCCCAGTCCTTAGTAAGCAAAAATTTGTCGCTCACGCCCTCGCTTTCCATCCATTGTGCGAGAGCTCGATTAGTCCTTGCTCCGGCAACACCCCCAAATATGGGGAAATTTATCCAACCGTCTTTGCACTGCCAAACTACCCGCTGAGTAGACAGAGCGCTTAATGCAGTTCGATATTGCCCGGCACGCTCTACAATTCTTCCCGCTACATCCCAAAACATGCGGGGTTGCAATGTAGCCCGGATAACGGCTTCCTGTATTGAGACATCAACCTGCTGCCCTTCCCCGCTAATCTGCCTGTAATAGAAAGCTGTCATTGTCCCGGCAGCAGCAGCGGCCGCTCCCTGAAGATAGGACTGTGGGAAGCTAACACGAACCGGGGGGCGGTCAGGGTCACCACTCAAATACATCAGTCCCCCCATAGCCATAGAAACAATGTCTGATGCCTTATAATGGCTATAGGGTCCAGTCTGCCCAAAAGGCGTGATCGAAGTTAGAATAAGCCCCGGGTTTATTTGGCTTAAATCTTCATAGCCTAATCCCAAACTCTCTAAATACCCGGGAGAGAAAGACTCGATAACAAAGTCAGCATGCTTAACTAAGCTCTTAAATATCTGTTGCCCATCCTTAGTTTCGATATTAAGCGTTATTCCTTTCTTATTGGCGTTATAAGCAAACCAATAAAGGCTCTTGTTGGGATCAGGTATATCGTGGTAAAAGGGTCCCCTGTTACGCGATGAGTCTCCACCAGGTGGTTCAATTTTTATCACATCAGCACCCATATCACCTAATATCCGGCCACAAAGAAATCCCTTTTCATCAGTAAGGTCTAAAACGCGATATGATTCTAATAAAGATTCAGACATCTAAACTCGCCTTGTTTCCGGATTGTGCACTAAATCCTTTATGCATTTGACGATCTCCACTGATGTGCTACCTGAGGTGAACACCGCAGCGACACCTATATTCTTCAGTTGTGGTATATCTTCCCTGGGAACAATTCCGCCAACAATGAGAGGCATACGAAGATTATTCCTCCTAATTGATTCAACAATATCAGGTACTAAGGACAAGTGTTCCCCAGTCAGGCAGCTGACTCCAATAACATCAACATCTTCTTGTATAGCCGCTTGTATAATGCCCTCAGGGCTTTGGAGTTTACCAAGGTAAACAACTTCCATGCCTGCCTCTCGCAAGATACTGGCCACAAGCTTTATTCCTCTATCATGACCATCAAGCCCTACCTTGCTGAGCAGGATCCTTATTCTCTTGCCCTCAGAAATCAATTTCTGCACCTCAGAAGGGCGAAGTTCGCATATTTAGGGGGTCATAGCTATAACCATAAGCCTCACGAATAGTGCCCATAATCTCCTCTAGAGTAGCCCGAGCCTTAACTGCCTTGATGATGTAAGATATTAAATTCTCCTTCTCTCCCATTTCTGCCCCCCCACGCAATTCTCTTATTGCCTCCCTTACCTTACTATCATCTCGACTTTGCTTAAATTTTTTAATTTTTGCTATTTGCTCCTGCTCGCTATGTGCTGCAACTCGGAGCACACCACCGGGTAGAACGTCTTCTTCAGGTGGCGAAGTATAAGCATTGACTCCTACTATTGTCCTTTCTTTGCTTTCTACCTCCTTTTGATGCTGTAGGATTGATTTCTCAAACTCCGCCTCTACCCAACCTGATTTGATGGCCTTGATAATTCCACCCCTGTTCTCTATATCATTCAATATCTTTGTTGCTTGCTTCTCTATCTCGGTAGTAAGATATTCTATATAATATGACCCGCCTAGCGGGTCGGCAACCAATGGTACCCCTGTTTCATAAGCCAAAATCTGCATGCTTCGAAGAGCGCTCATATGTGCTTCTTTGGTGGGTAGACATATTGGTTCGGTATAAGTGGAAGATGTTATAGATTGAACGCCGCCCAGGACTGCAGCTAATTGTTGATAAGCGATACGAATAATGTTGTTCAAGGGTTGCTGGGCCACTAGGTCGCTGCCTGTAGTTTGAATTGCTATCCTGAGTCGCCAGGACCTCGGATCCTTGGCACCAAACCTCTCCTTCATCAGTTTAGCCCACATTCGCCTCATTGTCCGTAGCTTGGCTATTTCCTCAAAGAAATCGATCCCGGCCTGAGCGTAGATAGACGCCCTTGGAGCGATAATGTCAATATTTATGCCCCTTTGCAATGCTCCTTCAATGAAAGCTAATGCCACTGAGAAGCCAAAGGCTATCTCTTGAGGTGCAGTAAGCGCACCAGCTTCTCGCCAATTATAGAAAGCGCTGACATACATAGGATTCCACAACGGCATGCTCTTGGTGCAATACTCTATGATATCTGTTGATATCTTTATGCCTAGCTCTGGAGGGTTCGCCTCCTTACAATAGCAGAAATAGCCTACCAAGGGGTCATTTGTTAACTGTCCCCTTAGTTTAGCCCTATCTATGCCTCTTTCTTCCGCTGTAGCTATATACTGGGATAAGAGCACGATAGCCGGGCAAGAGGCACAGAGAATGGAAATGCTCAATTTATCTAAGGGGAGCCCATCAGTGGCTACCTTCATATCATCAATACAGCACAGAGATGTTCCCACGGCGTTCACCTCACCTCTAGCCATGGGATGATCAGGGTCAATCCCCAATGCTGTAGGCAAATCACGATAAAGTGAAACCCCGGTACTGCCTTGACTGATGAGCAGTTTAAGCCCTTTATTTGTATCCTCGGCGCTCCCGTGTCCCCATTGCTGCCGTTTCGTCCACAATTTCCCTCGATACATATCGGGATGTATTCCCCGTGTAAAAGGGAACTCCCCTGGTTTGCCTGTATCCTTGGCATTGTCGATGTCTTTTATGTCATCAGCACTATATACCTCCTTTACTGGTATGCCAGACGATGTTTTCAGCCTTCTTGGTTTTTCTAGATAAGCTTGCTCAATCTCTTTAGCATTAATGTCCATGTCGATTCCCCGTTGAAGTGATTATGACAGCTTTCTCCTTGAGTCAAAAGATTTAACCCATTTTACTTGGCAGATATAAAACTATCTGCGGGAAGATAGTATAAATAACTATAGCTATTAGCATTAGTATTACAAATGGAACACAACCCCGAATGATGTCTCCTAGCCCCACCTCTGGTGGTGAAATACCTTTTATAATGAATAGATTAAACCCAAATGGTGGCGTGAGATAACCCATTTCGCAAAGCATAGTCACTACAACTCCAAACCAGATAGGGTCGTAGCCTAGTTTCACAATGACTGGGAAAAGAAAAGGCAGAGTAATCATCATCATCCCCGTAGGGTCAAGGAACATGCCCAAGATAATATATATTACATATATAATGATTAATATCCCCCAACGTGGCAGGCTAAGCCCAGTCATCCATATCACCATGTCTTCTGAGATTCCCAGGTAACAAACCAGCCCGCAAAATATCACTGCCCCGAAGAGGATAAAGAATATAAAGGCATTGGTCCGAACTGTGTGTAGGAAAGCGGCTTTCAAATTTGACCAGTTAAGCTTGCGGTAGACCAAAGATACAATAAGAGCCATAAGAGCGCCGGCACCAGACACCTCAACCGGGGTACAAACTCCCGTGTATAATGTGCCGAAGACAAATCCCATTATGACTACTATGCCTATTACACCCTTCAAGGAAACCCACCTTTCATGCCATGTAACTGCAGCTGGTCGTGGAGCTACTTCAGGATGCCTTAGTGCTGTGATGATTGTATATGTGACAAAAATCGCCGCCAGTATGATGCCAGGTATTATTCCGGCAATAAAAAGGTGTCCTATGGATTGCTCAGTTATGGTGCCATAGATGACCATAACTATACTTGGCGGGATAAGGATGCCCAGTGTGCCGCCGGCAGCAGTTACACCCGCTGCCATTCTCTTATGATAGCCGAGTTTAAGCATCTCAGGTATGGACATTATTCCAATAGCCGTAGCACAAGCAGTGCTTGAGCCACAAGCGGCAGAGAAGACAGCGCAGGCAGCCACTGTGGCTACGCCCACACCACCAGGCAACCAACCCAGCCATAAGTTAGCTGCCTTAAAGGCATCACTGCCAATCCCGGTAAACACCATCACCTCAGCCATAAAGATAAACAAAGGTAAGCAAACAAGGCTCCAAGAGATGCTCTTTTCCCAGACAAGGCTACCTACTAATGTGAGTGACTGAGGTCCTATAAGGAAGATTAGCCCCACAACGCCAATGAAGCCAAGGGCGAAGCCAATGGGCATGCCAATGATTATCAGAGCAATCAGCGCCGCAAATAGAATGAGGGCTAAGAAATACCATTCCATTTAATATTAACCACCTTTGGTTGAACTTAGATTAGCTTGCTCCTTACAACCCTTCCAAAAGCCATAGACCTTGTAACAGCAACTGAGGAAAAGTAGCAAGCTACCTATGGGCATCCATATATAAATAGGGAATAAATAAACATGGCTTATACTATCGGAATGCCAGCTTAATTTGTATGCCATCCACGCCATTCTGCCTGTTTGCCAGGTGAGAACAGCAATCCAGACAAGTGCTAGGCTGTGGGTTATCAAGTTTAATAAGTTTCTTACTTTGACGGAGAGTCTTATTAGTAGTAGTTCTACCTTAACATGACCTTCGGTCCACAGAGTATAGGCTGTGGCAAAGAAAACAGTCACTAATAGCATATACCTGGAACTCTCAGTGAGAATATCACTGGGGGCTCTTAGCACATACCTGGTAAATATGGAGTAGCTTATATCCAGGGTCATGATTAGAACAACAACCCCTGCTACTATAGCTAGCCCTAAACAGCTACGCTCCAGCCAACTTGCCAATCGCTCAAATTTAGTCGCCATTAACTATACCTCTGGCTAATTAGTAAAACTAATTCAAGAAGCAGGAAAACAACCGGAACTTCCTTTAGAACATACTTGCTGAGAAATGATGGCACAGCCTTTACTTTTTCATTATCTCTACTAGTCGGCGTGCATTCTCTCCGTATGTCTTAACATACTCTTCGATTACAGGGTCTTGTTTCGCCCTCCACCTCAGTACCTCATCACTGGACATCCACAAAAATCCTTTCATCTTCGGCTCTATTGTAGCTTTTGCCTCCGTGGCTAGCTGCCTTTCCAGTTTAACTCCAAACTCGAAGGTTTCCTGGCTGACATCCAAAACTATTTTTTGATACTCCTTAGGCAAGGTATTAAATAAATCAAGGTTCATGTAGTAGCAGACAACCACAGCTGACCAACCTGGCCCGCTAAGACCATACGGCGCCACTTCCCAGAGCTTATCAGCAATAACACGCTGACCCTCCATCCAGCCACCATCCAAGGTGCCTCTTTGAAGCGCCGCGTAAGTTTCAGCCGCTGATATTCTGGCCGGCTCACCGCCAATGGCTTTAATGCATTTCCCCATAAGGCCACCACCACTTCTTACTAACTTCCCCACCAGATCCTCGGGCTTGCTAATCGGTGTTCTGGAAATGAGGTAGTAATCACATAGACTGGAAGCGAACAGTAGCTTAACACCTGCAGCCTCAAAGCCCTTTGGATCTTTATTCACTATGTCTATTACCTCAGGCCCATACTTGAGCCACTTCTCCTCATTCCAGTAACCCCATGGGCTGAAAACACCACTAATAGGGTGTTTCGCCTCGGAGTATTGAGGTGGGACCTGACTTACTTCAACAGCCCTAGTGGCTACTGCAGACAAGCATTCTGTACCCGGAAACAATGACTCGCCAGGATATATGTTAATAGTAATCAAGCCGTTGGTGCGTTTTTCTATAAGCTCTTTGAATTTTTTATCCATTTGAGCGCGTGGGTGTGGCTCAGCATAGTAGGATGACAGCTTCCACTCCTGAGCCTTCATCGCCGGTGGCGTTGGTGTTGTTGGCTCTGTTGGTGTTGCTGGCGCTGGCTTGGCACAACCAACCACGATTAAGCTGAAAAGACATACTACTGCTACTGCTAGATACAACCATCTTCCTTTGCGCATAATACCCTCCTTTTGTGTAGAGTAGGGAACAGGCGAACAGTGGTCACCTGTTTTTCCAGTTCCCCCTCATCGAACCGTGCGTGAGGTTTTCCCTCACACGGCTCTCGGACAACTCTTCACCTTCAAGCCCTTCGCCATACTCTCGCTTACTCTTGAGGTAAAGCCTGCGTTGCAGCT
>PCSL01000049.1:2566-3858 GCA_002772325.1 Chloroflexi bacterium CG23_combo_of_CG06-09_8_20_14_all_45_10 | reverse complement strand
TTAGAAGAGATTCCAAAACTAGAACCTTCTTACTTCGAATTGCAAGCTTTTATGTGGGGACCACAAAACATATGGGAGGTTTAAAGACCACAAGAGAGCTAATTGAGTTATGCCACATAAACAAGGATAAATACGTCCTGGATGTTGGTTGCGGCGTTGGAGCAACTCCTTGCTACCTGGCAAAAAGGTATGGCTGTAGAGTGGTTGGGGTAGACATTTCTGAAAGGATGATCGATAGGTCAAACGAAAGGGCGAAAAGAGAGGGTGTAGAGAATAGAGTTAAATTTAGGCTAGCAGACGCGCAAAACCTCCCTTTCGAGGACGCTCTTTTCGACGTAGTCATTGGCGAGTCCGTAACCACATTTCTAGAAGATAAACAGAGAGCGGTAAGCGAGTATGTACGAGTGATAAAGCCAGGAGGATACGTCGGGCTTAATGAGGAAACTTGGATAAAGACACCACCTCCAACAGAATTGGTTGAATATGCAACACGCACTTGGGATATTAAAGCGGAAATTCCAACTTCTGATCGTTGGGAAGAATTGTTGGAAGGCTCTGGCTTGAGAGATATAGTAGTGAGAACCTACAAAATCAACGTTCTAGGCGAGTTCAGTCAAATCAGGCGGTATAGTTTTAAAGATCTTTTAAGAATGCTGTATAGAACACTGTCCCTGTACAGAAGTTCAGCTTTTAGGAGGTACATGAAAGAAAGGCTGCCTACTCCTAAGAACCTTTTCGAATATTTAAGATACGGAATATACGTTGGCAGGAAATAAAAGTGGCAGCTTGCTCGCACTCAAATTTCTTAACGAAACTTGGTTTTAACAGACTCGTGTAACAGCGGGTATATGGCTACACTTCGCTCCGCCCAAATTGCCCTTACGGACAACTTCATATACCCGCGAAACGTTATGAAAAATAGAAAAGTAATTTGCCGTCGAAGAAAAACTTGAAATCGTTAGAAACGGCAGGTCAAAAGGCAGCTGGAGCGGGGAGATTTTCAGTCGCTGCCCTCAAAAGCAGTTCGGTTTTTTGAAAGCGCTCCGCTTTTTAGCGCTATTCAATACTGTTTAATCGCTTCTTCAGGTAATCAATCATCTTCACTGGCATAGGGTCAGTCTGATTGAGCATGGCTAAATAGTAACTTGTCCAGTCGCCAAGGAATACCAGGCTCATCATCTGAGTTAAGTTATTTTCACCCTGGCTATCGATAATTTCATGCGCTACCTTAGCCTTCCCTAGGATTTCGCTGGTTATTTGGTAGCGAGCCAGAATTCTGGGATGGAGGGAGG
>PCSL01000049.1:505-2545 GCA_002772325.1 Chloroflexi bacterium CG23_combo_of_CG06-09_8_20_14_all_45_10 | reverse complement strand
ATTTGGTAGCGAGCCAGAATTCTGGGATGGAGGGAGGGGCAACGGAGCATAACTATATATATCTTATCTTTCATTTCTTCGGGGAATTCGTAGCCGACCACGGCATTGTGATTGAGTTCGGAGAAAGTCTCATAGAAAGCCCAGGCCTTGCTATTTTCATTGAATTGCCCCTTCCACCTTCGGCTTACCGGGGAAAGGATACCAGCACTATAGATGACTATTAGCTTGCCGAATAGTTTAATTGCCAGATGTTTGGCGGGGTTGAGAGGCGTCGGTATATTTTCTGCTAGCTTATCCAAAAGACCTTCCAGCGTTTGAGCCATCCCTTCTATCAAGGCTGGCAAGGCTCGTGCAGTGAGATTGCTTCGTTTCGCTCGCAATGACAAGGTGGGATCAGCCGATTTATCCTCCAGGAAGCCCAATTTGGCAAGCAAGGCGACGAGGGGAATAAAGCTGTAACCAAGAGCAGCTCGAGGTTGGGACACGTAATCTATGGTAAAGACAGGGACACCATTTTCTTGAGCTAAATTTTTTAATTTGCCCCCGGTGGTGATGGCAAGCTTCTTACACTTTGTGGCTAAAGCTTGTTTGAAAGCAGAGAGAGTTTCCTCTGTGTTTCCGGAGTAGCTTGAGGCAATAACCAAGGTTTTGGAGTCCGCGAATGCGGGCAAATCATAGCCTCTATGGACGAATACCAGTGGTTTGTTTAATTCTGAAGTCAGGCTGCGTAGTAAATCACCACCAATGGCTGAGCCACCCATGCCGCAAATAACTATCTTGTTGATGTCCTTGAAGTCAGTCGGCAAGGCAAACTCATTGGCTTTTTCCCAAGCTTGGCGGCATTGTTGAGGCAAACTATGAAGGTGAACCAGCATGCCACTCGGGTCGTACTGCCGGTATATCTCCAAATTATCCAAGTCTATCATATTCTAAATTCCTATTATCCTCTTACCTTCATTCAATAGGTTTCTTACCTTCTCGAGGCTTTCGCCTTCGGCATAAAGGCGGACCAGTGGCTCTGTGCCAGAACCTCGAATAAGCAACCAGGATTCATCAGCAAGAAAGAAACGAAAGCCATCAGTGGTATCTACCCTGGTTACCTTACCTCCAGCTATGGTGTCTATGGAACCAGAGGCGAGTCGGTCTATGATTGCTTGGCGCTTACCTTTAGGGAGATGGGAATCAATGCGTTCATAGTAGTGAGGGCCGACTTTGCTATAAAGGTAACCCAAGAGCTGGGACGGCGTTTTACCCATTTTTACCATAAAGTCAAGAAAGTAAAGTCCGGCGAGAATGCCGTCTCTCTCTGGGATGTGGCCACGAAATCCATAACCGCCACTCTCCTCACCGCCGATAATTGCCTTCTTTTGTATCATAAGCGGGGCGACATATTTAAAGCCCACCGGGGTTTCATAGACAGGGACAGCAAAGATTTTTCCTAACTTAGAGATCATCTCAGTAGAAGTGAGCGTTTTAACTATGGCACCTCGCTCACCACGAACTTCCAGAAGGTAAAGGCAAAGAAGGGCAAAGACCTGATGCTGGTTTAGAAAATTTCCCTTCTCATCTATGATGCCAATGCGGTCGGCATCTCCATCGGTGGCTAAGCCAATATTGGCCTTTTGTTCCTTGACTAACCTAGAAAGTTTAGTCAGGTTTTTAGCGATTGGCTCCGGCTGAATTTCGGGAAATGAAGGATTTCTCTCAGCGTTAATTTCAGTAAGTTCTATATTTCCATCTTGAAGGAGCGTCTTGAAGTAGCCACTTCCGGCACCATACATAGGGTCGACAATTACCTTTAGTTTTTGCTTTCCTAGCGCTTCTATGTCTATAAGCTTAGCTAGATGCCTAAAGTAAGGAGGAGAAGGATCTAGGTAATCAATTAGCCCTTTCTTTAAGGCTTTGTCTAAGGCAAGCCTTTTAACTGATAGCTGATAGCTGTCAGCTGTCAGCCGGTAAATGTTTTTTTCTATTTGGGAGGTAATCTCATTTGAAGCACTGGCACCTTCCTGGGATTTATACTTGAATCCGTTCCATGAA
>PCSL01000049.1:233-475 GCA_002772325.1 Chloroflexi bacterium CG23_combo_of_CG06-09_8_20_14_all_45_10 | reverse complement strand
GCGCCAGCAGCTTTGGTAGAAGGGACGGTAAAGCTTACCACTGGCGTGGGGGTGGGATTTAAGCACAGGTGAGCTTTGATATTATTGCCAGCAACTACTTCAGTAGCGGCAGCGGCGAAATCCTCGGAAGCGAAGCGGGTATCGTAGCCAATTACCAGCCCCCTTTCACTAAGGCCACTTTGCTTGACATAATCTGCTACCCCTTGGGTGCAGATACGCACATTAGCGAAGGTGAAATCCTC
>PCSL01000049.1:0-184 GCA_002772325.1 Chloroflexi bacterium CG23_combo_of_CG06-09_8_20_14_all_45_10 | reverse complement strand
GACATAGTAAGAACCTTTTAGTTTTATAGTTAACCGCATAATCACGTATAAAGTTCCTCTCATGTAATGAAGTCTCTTTTCCTTACAAGAGAGGATTAAGGTGAGGGTGAATTCCCCTCCCTCTAACTCCCTCCCGCAAGGGGAGGGAGAATTATAAGGAATTTTGCAATTGACTATAGATTAT
>PCSL01000095.1:10762-12843 GCA_002772325.1 Chloroflexi bacterium CG23_combo_of_CG06-09_8_20_14_all_45_10 | reverse complement strand
CATCAAAACAGGCTGTGCCATAGTGAAGGGCATGGGTTAAAATTCCGATTTTTGCTTCCGACAAAGGCATAAATTGCTTATGAAAAAAGGCATAAGGTGGCATACTTCCTCCTTTTTACCCTGAACTTGTTTCAGGGCTCCCCCTGTTATCCTTTCCGATCATCACCGCTGTGAATCCTCAAGTGAATTTATTAACTACTCCTTATTGATAGCTTAACACACCCACAGTAAAGTGGCAAGTGCGGGAAAAAGAGTGTTGTTTTAGCTCAACTTTCGCACTTACTGATTTTGAATTATAGTCCTGAATCAAGTTCAGGGTATCCTTATCACAGGAGGTGATTAGGATGCTATCAAATCATACCATAGCTAAAGGGATTGAGTCTATCACTACTAAACTCCTTGGTGAGGTAGTTTTGATTAAGCCAATCATGGACGACCTTGGGATGAGCAAGGTGATAAATAAATATGCCCCAATGAGAGAGACAGACCTCCCTCATGGAGAATTAGTTGAGATAGTCGTCCTCAATCGGCTTACCTCTCCCCAGCCACTTTATCATGTAGAGGACTGGGCAAAGGACTACACGAGTCCTAGGTTAGGAAGTCCTAGGTCCTATGTCTTGACCTAGGACATAGGACCTAGGACTATTCTTATGGCGATGAAATCTATATGGAAATGGCGCTCAATCTGATAACTAAGTTCGGCATTGATCCCAGCAAGATCCTTTATGATATCACCTCGATGTACTTTGAGGGGGAATATGATATCCTGAAATAAGTTCAGGATGAGATTGTCACCTTTGGTTACAGCAGGGACAAGAGGCCAGACAAGGAGCAGATAAACATTGGACTAAATCTTACCATTCAGGGTGGTATTCCTATTTACCATCGTATCCTTTCTGGAGACACTTCGGACAAGACCGCTATAGAGGAAAATATGAACTCATTGAGGAAGGTTCTCCCACCTTCCAATATAGTAGTGATTGGGGATAGGGCGATGATGACCAAGCCAAATATAGCTAAGCTCAAGGAAAAAGGGCTTAATTACCTTGGTACCCTCCAGGCAGGCAGAGAGGAGAGGGAAATGATGAGGGGTGTAGGAGAAGAGGAATTCCAAAGCCCTGAACTTGTTTCAGGGCTAAGAATGGAGACGGGGTCTATTTTGGAGTTGAGAGGGAGATCAAGTTTAGCTATAAAGGAAAAATACACCAGCCGAGCAATTGTAATAAAGAGTTTTCATAAGGAGGAGAAGGACAGAGCTAAGAGGCAAAAGGCACTGGATGGAATCAGTTCTCAGCTTGAGGATATCAAACAGAAGCTGAATACTCGCCGCTATAAGAGAGCGGCTTATGTAGAGGAGATGGTAGATAAAATATTTTCCCCCAAGGGTAAAAAGGAGATGCGACGCTTTTTTGAGGTGAAGCTTGAAGGTGATGAGGGGAAACTCTGTTTTGATTACCACATAGAAGAAGAGATAGCCCGAGAGGGTGGGCTGGATGGCAAATATATCCTGGTTACTTCTCTTACCTCTAGTATGGATGAGGTGCTTCGGGACTATAAAAGGATGAATAAGATGGATAGAAGGATGAGCTTTCTCAAGGGTCCCCTTAAGATAAGGCCCGTTTTCCTCCAGCGGGATAATCGAATAAAGGCTCTGGTGTTGGTAAACATACTAGCCCTGATGGTTTATTCACTTCTGGAATGGGTAGCTTCTCGACGGGGACTGGATAGGACTGGCAGATATCTATTCTCATGGTTTAGATATTTTTCCCTGGTCAAGCTCGAGTTTGGCGATGGAGAGACCGTAGTGCTCCCTGAAACTAGTTCAGGGCTGAAGGAAGGGCAAAGGATGATTTTGGAAAGGCTTGGTTTTCCTAAACCTGGCTACCTTATTGCCGGCCAGGAAGGTGAAGGAGATACCAAGGCAGATGGCTTTGCCTGGAGGAGTGTCCTGTATTTTGGAGTGGATGATTATTGCCAAGCAATGGCAGGTTTATTTCTCTTAGCATTGGATAGACTGGGAGTGGAAAAAGGCCCAGCATTCTGGCAAGCTGGAATATGACCAGGCTTGAATGAAATTAGCC
>PCSL01000095.1:362-10707 GCA_002772325.1 Chloroflexi bacterium CG23_combo_of_CG06-09_8_20_14_all_45_10 | reverse complement strand
TGCTATCCGCCCTACCACTATAGGTAGGGCAAAAACTATCTACCTGCCATACTCCAAGTAATTCGTGAAGTCTCATAAAGACCTCCTCCGTATTAAAATGGTGACTAGGCCCGGCTTTCACCTGAGCGCATCATTAGTCTAACAGGTAAAGATGAAACTGGCATGAATCAAAGATGAAAAGAAGATGAAACCCCCATGGCCTAGAGGCCACAACCAATCATGAAAATGAGTTTGGGACAGAGGAGTTGATTTATGTAGCGGACTTTCTTATATTGATGGCTGGCGGGGAAAAGTCGGTAATTTTCTGGAGGTATATCCCCGAAGATGAAACTGACTTGAGTAGCCAAGGCACAACCAATTGTCGCTCCTTATGGGAAGCACGCATACCAAAATCTTTAAGATAAGGCTACTCGCTTACCTGCTGAAAAGGAGGATAAATGGAAGACAATCTAGAAAGATGCTGCGGAATCGATGTCCACAAATCCAAAGTAGTGGCCTGCCTTCTCGTTGGCGAGCTAAATGGAGAGGTAAAGAAAACCATCAAGACCTTTTCCACCATGACCAATGACCTTCTCAAGCTCAGGGATTGGCTAGAGGCAGAGGGATGTACCCATGTTGCTGTGGAGAGCACTGGAGTTTACTGGAAGCCGGTGTTCAACATCCTGGAAAGCTCGGTAAAGGTCATTCTGGCTAATGCCAGGCACATAAAGAATCTCCCGGGGCGAAAGACAGATGTTAAGGATTGTGAGTGGATTGCTAAGCTTCTACGCTGTGGCCTGATCGAAGAAAGCTTTATCCCCCCCAAGCCTATTCGAGAGCTTCGTGATCTTACTAGGTATCGCAAAAAGCTGGTTAGTGCAGCAACGGCCGAGAGAAATAGAGTACAAAAGATCCTTGAAGATGCCAATATTAAGTTTTCCTCTGTGGCTAGCAATGTCTTTGGAGCCTCAGGGAGGGAAATTCTCCAAGCCTTAACCCAGGGTGAGCAAAGCCCTGAGGAGATGGCTCAGCTCGCCAAAGGAAAACTGCGAGGCAAAATTCCTGAGCTCGTGGAATCACTTAATGGCTGCCTTTCTGACCATCATAGATACCTTCTGGAGAAAAGCCTTAGACATCTTGAGTTCCTTGAAGAGCCCATTGAAGAACTGGAGCAAAGAATCGATGCTTGTCTTGAGCCCTATGGAGAGGAATGCGAGCTGCTTCAAACCATTCCTGGCGTAAAGGAGCAGACCGCCGCCTCCTTGATAGCCGAGATAGGGACTGACATGTCTCGTTTCCCTACCGATGCTCATCTTTCCTCTTGGGCGGGTATGAGTCCGGGCAATAATGAAAGTGCTGGGAAGAGGAAGAGCGGACGGACGACCAAAGGAGACAGTTCATTAAGGTGTACCTTATGCGAGGCAGCTTGGGGAGCTTCAAGGACAAAGAATACCTATCTCTCGGCGAGGTACCATAGGATAGCAGCTCGCCGCGGTAAAAAGCGAGCTATAATGGCTCTGGGACATAAGATATTGGTCATAGTTTATCATGTATTAAAGCAAGGTCGTTCTTATCTCGATTTGGGGTCAGACTACTTTGATAAGCTCCACCGCAAAGCCCTAGAAACAAGCTTGGTCAAAAAACTACAGTCATTGGGATATTGTGTTTCTCTAGAACCCATTCTGGTGGCAGCATGACTAACGGGAGTATTTTCATACCAAAATGGATAGTACTATGGTAGCATGTAAGTTCTGCAATGCTTACCCAAATGCGGATTCCACAGTACTTAATTCGATGCGGAAAAGCATAGATTACGCTGGGGCTCGGTATAGCTGAACCGTTCCTGAGACTTTCTTGACGGGATGAGCAGGTGCATCTTTAGAGCTTCGCTAAGAACAAGAACAGATGTAACTTTATTTGACGTTAACTGTAATCCATCCGCTGCCAGGCCATCGGTTATTATCCAAAAAGACTTCAAGAAAAAGCTGATACTCGCCCTGGGGCAGCTCAGAACTAGTCTTAATCTCGACTACCGAGTTATAAGTCTTACCCGGATAAGCTATGAAATCACTTGGTTTGATAGTAACTTCGAGCCCTGGTGGCGTTGATAATTTTTCATACGGTACTCCATTTTCAAGCGGAGAATACTGTTCTACTTTCCTTGCGACGAAGATTCCATAAGAAACATTCATCTGTGCCGGTTTCCGGATGGTTAAGAAAACATCGATTGACTTGATTTGCCCTGGCCTCAGTTCCACGTGGTTTTGGAATCTTATATAGGGTGTGCCTCCTGGAGGCGGGTAGTTATTATGATTGGTGTTACACGATGCAACCATAGCCACTAATATTAAGCATATGGGTACCAAAATTGCAATTTTCCTCATCTCCTATTCGTCCCCTATCATAATAGCTTTATGTGTGATAGTGGTCAATCCCGTGAAGCACAAAGAAAAACACTGAACCTCCTAATTGGCAGGTTGGTAATTCCTTTAATGGAAGACCAACCTGCCATGTACCTCACCTTATCAATTTACAGTATTTAGAACCACTCTTGTACTATTATACAGTACGTCTACGCCTAACCCCGTGAGTATTCCGTCCCATTTGGCATGGTCGACCACCCCTTCTAGTTCCACTGAGATTGAGTTACCACTGGTATTCTTGAAGCTAATGCCAGTGAAGGTGGTATCCCCTGGGACGTCTATATCACCACTAATGCCATACCCTTCAAGAGCGATATCTGGGGTAACGTTATCTGGATCTAACACAGTTCCTACTTCCAAAGCGGTTGCCATGTTAGCAGTGCGGTCCTGAAAGAATATTGACCATCCTGGATTATTTCCTGCCCAATACTGCATGTACCCATAGATGTGGTGTCCCACTGCGGTATCTATGGGCTCACTGTAAATTGCTTGTCCACATGTACCTCCCCATACGTACCATGATGCACCGTACCAGTTACCATTGCTACCAAAACACCCCTCGCCATATTGAAGAACAGGCTGGATTATTTCACCGGGTTCACTTAGTGAATTGAATATATATGATAGTACACCATACCCGCCAAATCTCGGGGGTGACGAGGGTACGGTCCAGTAAGCCTCAAATCTGCCGATATTTGAGACACTGTACTTATTATGAGCCCATTCAATCCATCCACCGGCTGGAGGTTGCGGAGGTAGCGATGGACATCGTCTCTCCAAGGGTATGGTCAATATGCATTCACTACCCTTATCGGCGTCAGAGCGTGAAGCGTATACTTTGAGCTCATCAGCGGTCTTTAAAACGTAAGAACCATTTGGAACCTTATGAACATGTGATTTTAACATTGGGCCGACCGGTGTATAGACGATTTCTTCGTTGCTCTGTTGTAATTGCGATTCCTGAGCAGATGCAGGAAGAGTCATGTAGGTCATGGTAGTGAGAACCAAACAAATCACAAGTAAGATTGAACGTAGCTTGTTTGATGCTTTCATCATCGTTTACCTCCTCGAAAATTTACGTTCTTCTAAGTACTCCTTTCCCACCGCGGAGAGGGTGGGATGTTCTATCCACCTGCCATACTCCAAGTAATTCGTGAAGCCTCATAAAGACCTCCTCGGTTATTAAAACAATCTCTAGTAGTAACAGTTTAGCTTTCCTAAAAAGTCGTGAATTTAATCGTCAAGAATACTATAAGACTAAGACATTATTTTTGTCAATAGGGTTTGGGGTAAAATGTCGATGATTACTATATTGATGTCAACTCCTTGCCAGGGCAAAATGGTGGTTTACCTCCCAATTAGGATTATAGGGCACTCCCTTTTTCAAAATAGCATAGAATACGGAAAGGAGTTTACGCCCTACGGCTACAAGAATATGCATCTTAGATTTACCTTTGGCAACTCGTCGCTCAAAGTAAGTTCGGTACCTGGGTATGGTTCTCACAGCAACTATTGAGAGCATCCAGATAAGTCTTCTTACATACTTATTGCCGGCATGACTCATTCTGGGATGCTCCAGCCTATAGCTACCACTTTGGAGGCTCTGAGGACACCAGCCAAAGTGGGACAGGAATTGCTTGAGAGTAGGAAAGTGATTGATATCCTCAATTTCAGAGATAAGAGCAGCCAGAGAAGTGATATTCCCTACAGGAAAATCCTCAGGCTTATAGGGCAACTTGTGGAAAAGGTCGGCTATCTCCTTTTCCACCTTTTCAATAGCTCCTGCCAGAGCCACGATTCTTTCGCCCAGGATGGATACTCTGAGTGCCAAAGCTGATTGCCTCTGAACCACTCCCACACTATCTTGGGCTATTTCCACAAGGGTTTTAGCTAAAGCCTCTCCTATCCTGCCTCGGCTGGCAATCCTCAAACTTTCAGCTACCTTTGTCTCCCCGGCACGAGAAATATATCCTGGACCAGGATAAGCTATAAGCAAAGACAGGCAAGTGGGGGAATCAAGCTGGCTAAAAATGGCGGCTAGTTCGGGGAAAAGAGTAGAAAGAGCTTCGCGGAGCTGATTCACCAGGCTAGTGCGGTCCTTCACCATATCGGCACGGAAGCGGGTGAGTTCCCTGAGGTTATCGAGCACAGGATCAGGAAGGGAAAGAGATTTATGGTTTTCCAAGGAGAGAAGGGTTGCCAGGGAACGAGCGTCAATGCGGTCGCTTTTAGCTTTCTTTCCTTGAGCCTTGCGGAATTGACTTGCTCTGTAGGGATTAATCTCCACCACCTTGTAGCCTTGAGCCAGAAGGAAGTAAGCCAAAGTAATCCCATAATTCCCCGTTGCCTCAATGCCGATAATAAAGTCTTCCTTGTTTTGGGAAAGCTTTTCCAGAGTGCTCAAGAATTTCTCGAATCCTTGGCGATTGACACTGATAGAGGATACTCCTGAATAAGAGTCCTGGGAAAGATTGCGGATACAAACCTTGTGCTTATCTTTGCTAACATCTACTCCTACATGATACTTAAGTCGAGTAGACATCTTTTATAACCTCCTTCCGTAGTTATTTAATGCCCCTCACAGAACCGAACATCCAGATTTCCCAGATTCGGCTCTTCGGTAATACTTCCTCGATACGATGACAGAGTATAGGTTAAGTGATATATCTTCGGCTCAGGCAAAGGGTTATATTCCTTAAACTTACAATATTGGGCATAGGTGAAACTCTTTCGCTGACTTCGTCTATTCATCCATTTGTAGGCAAGCTTTGAAGTCTGTCTATAGAATTTCCTCAGTGCCTCTATATTGCCACTTATTCCATAGTAGCGGTAGTGTCCTAGCAACTTTAGCCTTAACACCTTCCACCACTCTTCTAACCCTACAAGGTTTCGAACCTTCTTCAACCAAAGGTTCATCTCCTCCAGCTTTTGCCTGAACTTCTTGGCACTCGTCTTCCGCCCTAACTTAAATTTGCCTTTTCTGGTTTTATCGCAATAATGTGTAAATCCCAGAAAATCAAAGGTCGCACCTCTCTTGCCTCGTTTCTGTGCCTTCTCCCAAACATAATGACCAAACTCCATTATCCTTGTTTTGCTCTCGGCAATCCTTAACCCAAACTTACTGAGTCTTTGCTTTATCAAAGAATTTCTCAATATCCATATCAACTACATAGTTGACTGGCTTGGTCATGATTGCCTTGTCCAGCACATCTAAGGCATCATGGCAACTCCTGTTGGGACGAAATCCAAAGGATACATCCATGAAATCAACTTCAAAGATTGCTTCAAGGATTTTCTTTATCCCCATCTGCACCATCTTGTCCTCTACCGTGGGTATTCCCAATCCACGCTTACTACCGTCACTCTTCGGTATGTAAACCCGCCTTACTGGTTGTGGCTTATATTTCTTTGCCTTCAACCTTGCCACTAAATCCTTAATGTTCCCTTCTAAGTTGACCTCATAATCCCTTGCCCCTACCCCGTCTATCCCAGAAGCCTTATCCCTTTTCAGCTCCCAGAAACACTCCACAAGAAAATCCTCAGTAAGTAAGTGAGCTAGAGATGTAAACTTACCTTTCGGATTTCCCCTGGCTCGTAGAGTTAGGGACGCAAGTTTTGTTGTCATCTGTTCCCCAGTTCTGAGTCTGGCAGATGTGTCCCTTGCGTCCCGCTGCATTACCGCTATCCCCTTCTCTCCATCCGCTTTCACGGACTTCCGCGATACTATGGGATAGTCCGACTGCCAATGTATAATGTCTTGCCGCATCTTACCGTCTATAGGCTTGATACCGCATTCTCTCAGGGAATACATTGGCTCTCCCGAGTTCATACCTCCTTGTAGTATCTCGCCATCCTCTCAGACCCCGTCGGGCTCTTACAACCTCGCCAATAACGGTTACAAGAATACTGCCTGCTCCTTAATGAACAGTATCGGCCTCCGACACGATGGTGGATTTCGGGGCTCAATCGGTTCGCTTTCACTATGGCTCGATACCTCCTGCTTCCCGCACCGTCCAACCAGTTACCCAGTTGAATGTGGGATTAAGTGTTGGGCTGGTGGCTAACCTTTGCCCAAGTTGGACTTTCACCAACAAGAACGGATACGCTTTACTCGGCACACTCATCTCTCACCTTCACTTTGCAATAGAACTGGCGCTGATTTGGAGAAAAGTTCCGGCTGGATACTGCGGAAAACTTGTCAGTAAAAAGAGACGAAGTAAAGCTGCGAGAGCTATTTTTGAACCTTCTGGATAACGCCATCCGCTATATACGCCCAAGGGAGGAAGCATATTCCTCTCTCTTACCAAGCGGGACAATAGCACCTGTGTTGCCATTAAGGACACCGGCATCGGAATTTCTGAAGAGCATTTACCGCATATTTTCGAGCGTTTTTATCGACAATCGAGTTAATAAGACGAATGAGGAGGCGCTTGGGTTTAGCTATCTGTAAACAAATAGTTGAGCTTCACGGCAGGAAAATCGAGGGGGAGAGCAAGGTCGGGGTGGGAAGTACCTTTTCAATATTGCTACCGCTGACGGAAAAAGGCTAAAAGGGTATCATACACAGCTATTCCAGCACTTTAATTACACATGGAACCCGGTCATAATCCTTCCCATCAATTTCAATGCGGATTTTAATCATGTATTTTCCAGGTTTTATGTCTTTTGAGACTTCAATTTGGAGCAGCCTCGTGCTCGTGTGTGGCATATTATTCCACTGACCTGCATGCTTGACCTTTATCCCAGCGGGTACACTAACCGGCTCTATTTTTATGGGGGTGTCAGGAGACAATGTAGACATTGCAACAGTAAACAGGTTATTTCTGGTCTGTCCGGTTTGTGTTTCTATGTAGTCCCTGTACCAGAGATGAGGAGCGTTGACATCGGCTCCTAAGACTAATTCAGTTACCTTAATAGGCGGCGCCCAAGGGGATTCCCCCGCTTCGTGCACATTGGCTTTGTACATAGGACCGCCAGGTGTATTAATAATTTCTTCTCCATCCGGTACCTTATGATTTGAGCAAGAAAGACCTCCACCAATCATTGCTATAGTTACTAGCATCAATAAAATGTAAAATCTTCTCATTCCCCCCCTTTTCAGCCTGAACAACACATAGGTCAGACTCTGCTGAATCAACTCTAATTTTAACATACCCCAGGGAGTGAGGCAATTCGTTTACTCCCTGGAGTATTTTCCAGTTGCTGCTATGTTTAATTAGCGGTGTTTAGGATTACTTTGGTATTGCTATCCAATATATCAACTCTTAAGCCAGTAAGTATTCCACTCCACCCCGGCCAGTAGTATCGGTCCAGAGGTACAGCTATTGACCCGCCAGCTACATTCTTGAATGAGATGCTTGTAAAAGTTGTATCTCCTGGAACATCTATATCACCGCTTACGCCATAGCCTTCCAATGCTATAAAGGCATCAACGTTGTACGGGCTAAACGGCTGCGTTGTCTCCAATGTCTCTAGGTCAGTTGCTTGGCCTGTCCAAGTATCTTGAAAATATATTGACCATCCCGGATTGGCACCTGACCAGTACTGCATGTATCCATAAATGCCGTGGCCAACGTCGGTACTTATCCCTGGACTGTGAATGCTGTATCCCCCGCTGACATACCAAGATGCACCATACCACTTTCCATAATCGCCAAAATCACTATGACCGTATTGCAACACAGGTTGAATTATTTTGCCACCTGCATCCGGCTGCAACCCAGGGAAAAGAAAGTCACATATACCAGCACCACCAAATCTGGGTGGTGAAGAAGGTACGGTCCAGTTGGCTTGGAACCTACCAACCTCTGCTATACTTGACGCGGAATTTCGTGCATCCTCTATCCAGCCTTGAGCTGCGGGCTGGACAGAATCTTTCTTGCCCTGTTCTTTACGTATGACCAATATTTTGTTTCCACCCCGTTCTGCATCGTAGCGAGAGGCATAAACCCTTATCTCATTGGTCGTTTCTTCTATGCAGCTGCCGCTTGGAACTTCAAAAACGTGGGATTTTAGCATAGGGCCGGCAGGTGTAATCACCATTTCTTCTACAGCTATTTGCGTAGGTTCTTGGGCATGAGCTGGGACTGCCGTGAACATCGTTGTTATTAGCAATAGGCACATTGCTAATAGTGAAGATAATTTATTGAATTTCATATTCCCTCCTTTTCATCTATAACCACTTTGCAAGAATTCGTGTCCTACCTCAGAAGTTGTCCAAAAACTCGACCTTTTAATGATCTGGAAACCTTTTTCGTAACAGTTTAGCTTCTCCAAAATCTTAGTTTATATTATATCACCCCCCCGCACTGTCAAGCATTTTTTCAGGTTTTTTTTGTCGATGTTTTACGATTTTGTCACCCCTTAATTGTTAAGCGAAAATGTCACCATGAAGGAGATGGACTCCCTTTGTCAAGCCCTCGGGAGCCAGATTTTTGAAGTGTTGCAAGTACTTTATTTATCCCGATTGAGCTATGTAGTGCCTTAGTTAGGCTGTCTTCTAATCGGGCTTGACTAAAGCACTGCCCCTCTTGAAGCATTTTCCAGATGATAGCTGTCCACCTATTACCGAGAGCGCGGTATGCTCTTGAAGCTTTGTGCCCTAACCTCAACTGGTTGGCAAAATACCTCCTTGCCCAGGGGCACTTGTGAACACTCTCCCGAGCTAAGCTCTGAACGGCATTTCTGAGGTGTTTGTTACACTGCCAGCGGAAGCACACTATAATGCTTTTGCCACTCCTTTTAGTCACCGGTGCTGTGCCGGCTTCTGTCTGCAGGGACTCTCTAGTAGGATAACGTGCGCTAGCGCTGCCGACTTCAGCATTGAGGCGAGCGGCGATTATCGGGCCAGCAGGCAGGCTGGAGAACATATCGTGCGCTGGGTTTTCCTCAAATACCAAGGCTATCCTTTTCTCCAGCCCCTTTATTTGGCCTAAGAGGCAGTGAAGCACAGGCACGAGGCTGAGCACTATCATCTCGTAGATTTCAGCCAATTCCCTGGGTGCTTTAAGAGACGGCCTGTGCAGAGACTTGTGGATAAACAGCACTTTGTCGGGATGTGAATATTTCTCCTTTCTAAAGAAGTCTTGAAGCTCTTCTAGAGAGGCAGTTTTGGCTTTCTCTGGCGATGGGTATTGCTGCAGAAAGGCAAGAGTGATCTCTTGATCAAGATGGGAGAATATCTGCAGCACCACTGGGTAATAGTTTTTTAGCTGGGTAGTCAGTTGATTAACTAACTTTACCTTCTCCTGTATCAAGGATTTATGTGCCCGTGTAAGGTGCTTCAGCCTGGCATCAGCCCATGAGTCCTTGGAAAAAGGCTTATAGAGATGAAGGTCAGTGCGTAAGATATTAGCTAGCACCATGGCGTCTTCAGGATCGGATTTGCTCGAACTTATGCGATACCTGTCGGGATAGCGACTCATTGCCTTTGGGTTGATGAGATAGACTTGGTATTTTTCCTCTAGCAGATTCCAAAATAGTAGCCCCTCGTTGCTTTCAATGGCAACTAAGACATTCTCCGGGCTGGAGGAGAATTTTGCTAGGCGCTCTCTTAGCTTCTCCATTCCTTCATAGTTATAGGGAATAGTAAAGCTGTCGAGCACCTCCGCAGTATCATCGGTAACGTGGATATCATGATGATCATCAGCCCAATCGATCCCGACATAGATTCGCTTCATAGAAACTTACCTCCTTTCCTGTTATTATTTGAGAGGCTACGGGACAAGATTTACCTATAGTGGTGCTCAAGGCACGTCTCCCTTTTGACCGTTTTGCCCGTAGAGGTCTGGGGAGGCACAGTTCCATCTCCGGTGGTCTTGGCCACAGTGACATTGAAAGTGCTCTCCCCAGATTCCTCTCCACTAGTATTTTAACCTCATTCCTAAGTTTACTCTATAGGTGACATTGAGTAGAGAAGAACAGAAGAGATTAATGATGCTAAA
>PCSL01000095.1:0-326 GCA_002772325.1 Chloroflexi bacterium CG23_combo_of_CG06-09_8_20_14_all_45_10 | reverse complement strand
GGAGAATTTTAGCAGTGTATAGAAGGGAGGGCGCTGCGGCATTAGAACATGGCAATCGAGGGAGAGCACCTCACAATGCTTTGGACGGCGACTTAAAGGGGAGGGTGTTATATCTGGCACGGTCGACTTATACTGGCTGTAACACACAACACTTCACCGAACTTCTGGCTGAACGGGAGAGCATTACTATTTTTCGCTCCTCGGTGCGATTGGTCCTTCTGCAGGCTGGGATAAGGAGTCCCCGAAGGAGAAGGCCTCCAAAACACCGCAGCCGTAGAGAGCGCTATCCTCAGGAAGGGATGCTTCTGCAAATCGATGGTAGCTAT
>PCSL01000045.1:10483-10714 GCA_002772325.1 Chloroflexi bacterium CG23_combo_of_CG06-09_8_20_14_all_45_10 | reverse complement strand
GAGAAATAAATGGAGCTCATGCTCTTCTAAAGGAAATGTAACTTTGAGTAGCGAGTTGACAGGGCTGCCAAGGGAGGTCGCTGAATATGTAATAGTTCATGAGCTACTACACCTAATAGTGCCAAATCACGGGAAGACATTTAAGGCTTTGCTAGCGGCGTATTTGCCCCAATGGGAGGAATTACATAACCAACTTATCACCTATTCGACTTTAGGATTGGCTCAAAATTC
>PCSL01000045.1:8871-10459 GCA_002772325.1 Chloroflexi bacterium CG23_combo_of_CG06-09_8_20_14_all_45_10 | reverse complement strand
TCCTTTCCGGAGCGGTCATGCCCATGAGGTGGAGGGTCTTGGCTAAGACAATTTGAGTTGCTCTGACCAGTTTGAGCCGCGCTTTGGTTAGCGCCTCATCTTTAGAAACTACTCGGCACTGCTTGTAAAAGCTATGAAAGGCAGTGGCCAAATCCTGGGCATAGTAGGGCAAATGGTGAGGCTCGAGAGTGGTCGCTACCTTGTCTATTATTTCTGGTAAGAGGATTAGGCGGCGAATTAAGGTTAGCTCTGGCTCAGTAGTAAGCAGGGAAACATCGCCTTGGCTGTAATCAATTCCCCTTTGGTTGGCTAGCCGAAGAATGCTGGCAATCCTAGCATGGGCATATTGAACATAGTAGACTGGGTTATCCAGTGACTGTTTCTTAGCTAGCTCTATATCAAAGTCCATCTGGCTATCGGCGGAGCGAGAGAGGAAGAAGAAGCGGCAGGCATCTGCCCCCACCTCTTCTACTACTTCCCGCAGGGTGATAATATCGCCGCTGCGTTTGGATACTCTGATCATTTCCTCCCCACGCCGTAAGGTGACTAGCTGGCAGATTATTACTTTGAGCTGTTCAGGGTCCTTTCCTAGGGCTTTCATTACCGCCTTCATACGGGGCACATGCCCCTGGTGATCAGCACCCCAGATATCGATCACGGTGTCAAATTTTCGTTCTATGAACTTGTTGTAATGGTAAGCAATATCAGAGGCAAAATAAGTAGGGGAACCATCACTGCGCACCAGCACGTTATCTTTATCCTCACCCAAGGCACTCGATTCAAACCAAGTGGCGTTGTCCCTTTTAGTTACATAATCTTCTCTTTGTAATAATTCCATAGCTCGGAAGTATTGCTTATTGTGATAAAGGCTTTTTTCGCTAAACCAGGCGTCAAAATCAACGTTTAGCAGCTTAAGGTCTTGCTTAATACTGCCGATTATCTTTTCAAGTCCGATTTTACTTAGTTCTGAACTTGCTTCCTCCTTTGGCAAGGCCAAAAATTTATCACCTTGCTTATCAGCAATCTCTTTGGCCAGGTCGATCATATAATTACCCAAGTAGCCATCGGGAGGCATGCTGGCTTCTCTGCCTAGACACTGTTGATAACGGGCATAAAGGGAACGATTGAAAGCATCTATCTGACTGCCAACATCATTTAGGTAATATTCCTTTTCTATCTGGTAGCCAGCAGCGGTGAGAACGTGGGCTAAAGTACTACCTAAGACAGCACCACGACCATGACCTACGTGAAGAGGTCCGGTGGGATTGACACTAACGAACTCGAGCTGAACACGCTTGCCTTTACCTAGAGCGAGGTTACCGTATGACTCACCAGCAGTCAAAATGGATTCTACTTGTCTGGCTAGCCAATCATCTCGCAGGGTGAAATTAAGGAAGCCCGGTGGAGCAATAGTAAATCGGTCAATTTCCGGAGGGAGCGATATATGCTTAGCTATTTTCTCGGCTATAACCAGAGGAGGCTCTTTAGCTATTCGAGCTAGCTTTAGGGGAAGCCCCGAGGCAAAATCTCCATGCTCGGGATTCTGGGGGTGCTCTATAACTACTTCGGGCAAAGCGGCGGAAACAAG
>PCSL01000045.1:0-8844 GCA_002772325.1 Chloroflexi bacterium CG23_combo_of_CG06-09_8_20_14_all_45_10 | reverse complement strand
CGCTTGTTGCAAGCATCTGGCTAGTTTTTGCTTAAGCATCATTAAATCCTAAACAAATTCAAAACCCCAAATTCCAAAATTTTAGGATTTAGGATTTCGGATTTAGTATTTATCATATACTAGCTCCATTCAGTGCTTTTAGACCACACTTGAGATAATTGCTGTCTTAGAAGGCGATGTTCAGGTTTTTCCAAATTACTGTCACTTTGAAAAAGGGCTATCGCCTCCTGCCGAGCCAGCTCTAGCAGGTGTAAGTTTGATAGTTTAGCTATTTTAAGGTCGGGCAGACCACTTTGGTGTGTGCCAAAAAATTCTCCCGGGCCTCTTAGCTCCAAATCTTTCTCGGCTAAAGCAAAACCATCGTGAGTTTTCTCCATTAGCTGAAGGCGGTCTCTTGCCTCAGGTGTGGTTGCTTCGCTTCGCTCGCAATGACAGGAAGGGATAAGTAGGCAATAAGCTTGCTCTTTATCTCGGCCCACTCGCCCTCTAAATTGATGGAGCTGTGATAGCCCGAATCGCTCAGCGCCCTCCACTAACATTACTGTGGCGTTAGGTATATCAATGCCCACTTCTACCACCGATGTTGACACTAGAATATCAAGCATACCTTCTCGAAAGCGGCGCATTACCTTTTCTTTATCACCAGGGGGCATTCGCCCATGGAGCAATCCCAATTTTAAATCAGGGAAAATTTCTCTGGATAGATACTCGTATTCAGTTGTAGCCGCTTTTGCCTCGAGTATTTCTGATTCTTCGATCAGGGGACAAATAATGAAAGCTTGCTTACCATTACTGACCTGGCGACGGAGGAAGCTATAAGCTTTTTCCGTGTACTGGGGCTCAAGGAATCTTGTTTTCACTTCCTGTCGTCCCGGAGGCAGCTCGTCAATAACTGAGAGGTCGAGGTCACCGTAAAGTGTCAGTGCCATAGTTCGCGGGATAGGGGTGGCGGTCATAACCAATATATGAGGGTTAAAGCCTTTTTGACGCAATGCAGAACGTTGTAAAACACCGAACCTTTGTTGCTCGTCCGTCACTGCTAACCCTAGCTGGTAAAATTCTACCTCTTTTTGGATAAGGGCGTGGGTGCCAATGACAATATCAATTTCACCTTGCTTAATTTTACGATGTAAATCCTCCTTCACGCTATCTTTAAGGCTGCCGATGAGCAAAGCGATGGTAAGTGGCCGGGAGAGAAATCCTGTGTAGCACCTAATATTCCCTGTCTCTTCTTCTCGGCAGAAGGGGTGCCCTCCTAACCACCTCCCTTTACTTGGCTGGGGATGGGCGCTGGCTTTAGACAAATAATCGCAGATATTGCTGAAATGCTGCTCAGCCAGCACTTCAGTGGGCGCCATCAACGCTCCTTGATAGCCGTTGGCCACTGCCATTAATAAAGCCAAAGTAGCAATCACGGTTTTGCCACTGCCTACTTCGCCTTGAAGAAGGCGTGACATAGCTCTGGGTTGCTTTAGGTCAGCTAAAATTTCCTCCAATACTCGCTCCTGAGCTCGGGTCAGAGTGAAAGGTAAGCAGTGCAAAAATGTGTCAATGACCTCTTGGTCTATATTAAAGGCATTGCCTGGCTGACTTTCTTGCCAATCTCGCTTTCTTGCCAGCACACCTAATTGAAGTAAGAATAGTTCGTCGAAGGCTAACCTCTCCTTTGCCCTCTCCGCTATTAAGTGGTCGTCAGGATAGTGAATTTGAGCTATCGCTTCAGGAAGATCTAGTAGCTGGCAGTGGTTTTTTATCTCCAAGGGTAAGAAATCGCTCACTTGCCATGCCCAGCCATCGATAGCTTCTTTTGTCCATTTCCTCACTTGCCGAGGATATAAGCCTTGGGTAAGAGGATAAAGGGGGACCAAGCGGCCAGTGTGGATCAGTTCCTTATTCTCAAGCAATTCCCATTCAGGAGACTCAAAGACTTTTTGACCCTTGAATAAACTGACTGTGCCACCAATTACTACCTTGGCGTTGGTGGGGAATTTTTTGGCTAGATAAGGTTGGTTGAACCAAACTACTCTGATGTTCCCAGTCTCATCACCTACTATTGCCTCAGTGCCTTGCCGATTACCAAAGGTAGCTATCCTGGCTTGCCATATTGTAGCTACAATAGTTTGCTCCTCTCCCTCCTTAAGTTCAGAGATAGGTTTCCTCTGGCTGTAATCAACATACCTCCGGGGGAAAAAATAAAGTAAATCATGTATCGTTCTCACATTTAGCTTGGCAAATTTAGTGGCTACACGTGGTGTAATGCCTTTGATAATAGTTGTGGATGAATCTAAACTTTCACTTTTCTTTTGAGGGTATGACTTAGCTACGGTTGTCACCCTCACCTTATTCCTCTCATGTAATGAAGTCTCTTTTCCTTTTAAGAGAGGAGAGGTGCGGGTGTCTTGCTTTACTTCTTCCAGCTTGCTTAGCCAATCGAAGAGGCGTATTATCCATCTCTTACGTTCACTTACATCGCAGGAGTTATAATTGGAGTTAGCTAAGTTTAGTGCATCAAAGCTGCTTAAGAGTTGTTGAACCAGTTCCTTCGTCTTCACTTCGTTCAGACTCAGAACAAGGCTTTGCCTGATTTTCCCAGCCTGTTTGTGAAGATATTTATCCAAACCGCCGATTACTGCTTTATCGCTATATCCTTGCTTATACTCCAATTCAAGAATTTTTCTTAGGGAATCGCTAGTTATCACTTTGTCAAAGCCTCTTTCCTGTGTCATTGCGAGGCACGCAGTGCCGAAGCAATCTCTAATAGAATATCACATTAGCGCAAACTTTGGTTCGGTGAATTTATTATTCGCCTCGAAGGCTATACACACGTGAACTCGGGGGATGGCCTTCTTCACTCAACTCACAATCTGGTCTAAATTAGCTCCTGAATGTGCCATCTGAGTGCGAAAATAGCCAAAAGCATCTGCTTTCCTATGCCGACCTGGGAGTCAATAACCTCGATGCAGCAATCTTTAGCAACCATAGCCTTGCCTTGGAGGGCACTTCCATAAGTGCCGCTGTACATTTGAGAAGCTATTATGGCTAGGATTTCGTTCGTTTCTTCAGCTATAGTTAATCGCAAAATTCCTTATAATCCTCCCTCCCCTGGCGGGAGGGAGTTAGAGGGAGGGGGAATTTCCCTTATTCCAGCGAGATTATATAATTATAATGTGGTTGCCCACCCTGGACCACTTCAACCTCAAGGTGATATCCCTCCCGGATTTTCTGGGCTATATCCTCCACTTCAATGGCTTGAGTTTCAGCAGCGTAATAAATAGTTACCATTTCTGTGTTTTCAATATTGGTTTTCGTTAGAGCTTGAAAAATAAGATCTAACATATTATTGCCACCAGCTATTAGAGTCTCATCATTTAGAATAGCAATAGGTTGCCCCTTCTTTATTTCCTGGCCGTTCATCCGTGTCTTACGCACTGCTTTAGTAACTCCTATGGTCTTTACTGCGGCCATCGCCTCTTTCATAGCTCGAGTATTTTCCTCTAGGTCCATGTCATAACTAAAGGCGAGGGATGCGGCTATGCCCTGGGGGATAGTCCTGGTAGGGATTACCTTCACCCTTTTTGAAGTTAAAGACTCAACCTGCGAAGCTGTGTGGATGATATTCTTGTTATTGGGCAATAGAATAATATTGTCCGAGGGTGCTGCTTCTACAGCCTTCAATAACTCGCCAACACTGGGATTCATTGTTTGACCGCCAGGAACAATAATTGTAGCCCCTAGACTGTTAAACACCTCAAAAAAGCCATCTCCAGCGGCGACTGTTACTATAGCGATGTCGACCCTGGGCATTCTTTCTTTTTGTATCTTGATAAATTCTGCATATTGATCATCCATATTGTTGACCTTTACCTGATGTAATGTGCCTAAGTGGGTAGCATAATCAAGAATTTCACCGGGCTTAAAGCTGTGGATATGAACTCTAACCATGGAGCTGTTGCCGGCAACAATTAGGGATTGTCCCTTCTTCTTTAACTTTTTCCTGAGCTTGTTCAAATTAAGTTTTTGCCCCTCCACTAGAAACTCGAGGCAATATCCATAAGGCACTTCTACCTCAGCTGTTGGAGCCATTTTAGAAGCTAAGGGCAAGTTAGCTGTAACTAGCTCTGGTTTCCGATTTTTTATTTTAGTTGCTTCTCCCTTGAGGAAGTGGAGGGCGCCATCAAACAATACATATAAACCTTGCCCTCCAGCATCTACCACACCAGCTTCACGTAATACTGGTAGCAAGTCAGGTGTCCGAGCTACTGAATCCCTGGCTGCCTCGGTGGCGGTTTCTACTACAGGAAGCAAGTTTTCAGAATCGGTTTTGGCAGCTCTATCGGCCGCGTTAGCGGCATCTTTAAGCACCGTCAGTATAGTTCCTTCTACCGGGTGCATGATTCCTTCGTAAGCAGCTTCTGATGCTTCAGCCAGGGCCTTGGCAAAATCTTTGCCATTGAAGGATTTCTTGTCTTCCAATCCCTTGGCCAAGCCACGCAGGAATTGGGACAGGATAACTCCTGAATTACCTCGTGCTCCCATTAAAGCACCATAAGCCATTGATTTGGCTATTGAAGAAGCATTGCTATCTGTGTTCTGTTTTGCCTCTTGCATAGCAGAGTGCATAGTAAGCAACATGTTGGTTCCTGTATCCCCATCGGGGACCGGGAAAACATTTATAGCGTTAATTTCAGGAACACATTTCTCAAGCCAGGTTGTACCTAGGGCAAACATCTTTCTCAATATCTTGCCATCAGCTAATTTAGCTCCCATTTCCCTTCGTCTACCTTGGTACAATTGTTACTATGACTTTAGTATGATAGCATTACTATAATACCCTAGGTATCATTTATAGTAAAGGGGGTTAAAAGAATTTTCCCATGAAGTGCGATATTTGTGGCAAAAGAGTTCAATTTGGACAGAGTGTAAGTCATTCTAAAAAGTGTACTAAACGGAAGTGGTTAGCCAATATTCATAAGGTTACAATGGTTGTGGGTGGGAAGAAGCAGAAAGTTAATATTTGCACCAGGTGCCTTCGCAGTCAATATAAGGCAGCTCGTTAGATTTTTATCTCTCTAAGTTTCTGTAGCGCTTGGCTTACTCCCCCTTTGGCATTAAACACACTCGTGCCGACAACCAGGACTCTACCACCAGCCTTAACTATGCTAGATGCATTGTTAATGGTAATACCTCCATCAACTTCGAGCTCGGCATCTACCTTTCTGCTATCAAGCATCCGGCGCAAGCGACTTATCTTTTCTAGCGTTTCAGGGATGAAAGCTTGTCCGCCAAAACCAGGGTCAACGCTCATAATAAGAATCAAATCAACCTGAGGCATAATCTCGTCTACCATGCTTAAAGAACTCGCTGGATTTAAAGCCACCCCGGCTTTTACCCCAAGTTCCTTTATTACTTGAATCGTTCGGTGGAGATGAGGGCAAGCTTCCACATGCACAGTAATGATATCAGCGCCAGAGACAGCAAAGTCAGAAATATACCGCTCCGGCTGTTCTGTCATCAAGTGGACATCCAAAGGCAAGTGTGTCCAGCTACGGAGGGAAGCCACCACTGGAGCCCCAAAGGTGATATTGGGCACAAAATGTCCATCCATGACATCAATATGAATATAGTCAGCCCCGGCTTTAGTAGCCTCAGCCACTTGCTCCCCGAGCCGAGCAAAATCAGCGGAAAGAATTGATGGCGCTAGCTTAATTCTGTCCTGCATTTTTTACTCCTCTGAGTGAGATTCTTCATTCCACTTCGTTCCATTCAGAATGACATACTTTGTCATTCTGAGCCCTTCGCTCTCTGTCATTCTGAGGGAGAGAAGCGACCGAAGAATCTCCTCTTCACTTCGTTCAGAGCTTCGGCTCACCAGGACAAGCTCCGCGAAGAATCTCCCTTGCTCTAGTTAATGCTGCTTCCACCTGTTGGGAAGAAGTGCCGCCAACAATATTTCGAGCCGCCACAGATGATTCTAAGGTTATATTATATACATCTTCATCGAAAAGAGGGGAAAAATTGTGATATTCACTTAAGCTAAGCTCATGGAAGCTTTTGTGGTTGTTAACAGCATATTCACTAAGTTTAGCCACCACACTATGCGCTTCCCTAAATGGCAAGCCCTTCTTCACCAGATAGTCAGCTAAATCAGTAGCCAAAAGGTAATCCCTTTTAATAGCTTCACGAACACGGTTAACGTCGACCTTAATCGCTTTCATCATTTTAGCAAATATTTTCAAGCTAGAATGTAATGTATCCACAGTATCAAAAAGTCCTTCCTTATCCTCCTGCATATCCCGGTTGTAGGCTAAAGGCAAAGCTTTCATAATGGTTAGGATGGCCATCAGATTGCCATATACTCGGCCAGTTTTCCCTCTGGCTAGCTCGGCTACATCAGGGTTTTTCTTCTGAGGCATGATGCTGCTGCCAGTGGTAAAAGCCTCGTCAATTTCTATAAAGCCAAACTCGCTGGATGACCATAGGATGATCTCCTCAGCTAGTCGCGAAAGGTGCATCATAGTAAGAGCAGCCGATGCCTCAAATTCTATTACGAAGTCTCTATCAGAGACAGCGTCAAGGCTGTTAGTGCTTACCTTGCTAAAACCTAGTTCTCGGGCAACAAATTCCCGGTCTACAGGATAGGAGACGCCACCCAAGGCGCCGCTACCTAGAGGCAGGACATCGGTGCGATTGAGGCAATCGTAGAACCTCTCTTTATCCCGTTGGAACATCTCAAAATAAGCCAGTAGATGGTGAGCGAGAAGAACTGGCTGAGCTTGCTGTAAATGGGTGTAGCCAGGCATGATGACATCTTTATTTGCCTCAGCTAATTCCACCAGCGAACGCTGCAATTTTTTTAGCTCATCAATGGTTTTTGAGGCTTCCTCTTTAACAAAGAGGCGCATATCTAAAGCTATTTGGTCATTTCTGGAGCGGGCGGTGTGGAGTTTCCCAGCCACATCGCCAATCTTCTCAAAGAGTCTTGCCTCGATATTCATGTGTATATCTTCAAGCTCAATCTTGAATTGAAATTTACCCTGCTCAATTTCCACTCGAATAGAGTCAAGTCCCTTGATTATTGTCTCGGCATCGCTTTCAGCTATTATCCCTTGCTTTGCCAGCATTTTTGTGTGGGCGATGCTGCCCTCAATGTCTTGGCGGTATAGTCGCTGGTCAAAGGCGATAGAAGCGACATATTGCTGCACCGCCTTATTAGTATCTTCTAATTTCATCCTCTCTCCATCTCTTCAAGAATGTCCTCAATTTTCTCTTTAAGTTGAGGAATCTTACTTCTTACGATGTCCCAAACAATTTCCCACTTTACACCAAAATATCTATGTATAAGTTTATCCCTCAAACCCGTTAACTCCCTCCACTCAATATCAGGATGTTTTTCTTTAAACTCTAAGGAGACATTCTTTGTTGCCTCACCTATCACCTCTAAGCTTCTTACAAACGCTCTTTTTAAGATCTCGTCTTTTATTAAGCCCTCATATTCCAGGTCTTTACTCTTATTCATCAGGAAATTTATCTCGTCTAGGATATGTTTTACAAAGACTTCATCTTGTTTCAATCCACTCAGCCTCCTTTTCTACATAAGGTTCAATATACGGGCTTAAACTACCTCTAGGAACTAAATTTATCTTTTTCTTTAACAATTCCTCCAAGGTGAAAACCAAATGTATAAAGTTATCGTAAGTAGGTTCTTCAAGCTCAACAAGAAGGTCAATATCGCTGTCTTGCCTCTGCTCGTTTCTTACATAAGAACCGAAGAGAGCAATAGAGTTAACTTTGTATTTTTCCAGTATTTCTTTATTTCTGGACAGGATTTGTTTGACCTCTTCCTTTGTCATCTCCTAAACTCCAATTAGTGCCTTGAACTTACTTCTTGGTACCTCCAACTTATTGCCGGGCATATAAGGCCTCTCCACGGGCAAGAATTCCCTCAATAAACTGGTCGCCAACCTCCAATCTTTGCTTGATTTCATCAGGCGTCAATACAATGGGTAAAAGAGCAGGATAAGACGAATCCCTAATATCAACAATGCGATGAACCGAGGCCATTCGGTCAAGCGGTCGCTTTGATGTTTCCTTGATGATTAGTAGGTCAATGTCGCTATTTTCATCAGGAACACCGTAGGCAAAAGAGCCGTAGAGGATAATCTTTTCCGGGTTGTATTTAGTTTTGATATTCTCGACTATCTGAGAGAGGATTTTCTTTAATCTGCCGTCAGTTATCATCTCCTATTATCCTTCCAGAAATCCGGTTTCTGTTCTTTAGCTTCAGCATTGCCCTCAGCTATTATCCCCTATTTGTCAGTATTTTAACATGAGCCATGCTTCCTTCAATATCCTGGCGATATAAGCGTTGGTCGAAGGGAATAGAGGCAATATAATCTTGCGCCAGTTTATCAGCTTCTTTCCGAAAACGATTGTGTAAGTAATTCATCTAAATCTGCCTCAAGTATCAAAGTGAAATCTTGATACTTTCCCCTCCTATTTGTCAACCAGTTTTCGCTAAAACTATATTACCTATTGGCTACTAATAGAGCGAATGCTAAAATTACGCTATAACTTTGGAAGGCAAATTCGTTGGCAGCTAAGTACACCAAAAGGAGGTAAACATAGCCGAGAGGGAAAACTATGCATATTAAGCTAAGCTTTCTGGGTGCGGCCCGGAACGTTACGGGCTCACGGTATCTTGCGGAGGTCAATGACGTCAGATTCTTGGTAGACTGCGGGCTTTATCAGGAAAGGGAGCTCAAGGGAAGAAATTGGGAGCCGTTTCTCATCCCGCCCGACAGCATCGATGCCGTGCTTCTGACCCACGCTCACCTCGACCATTGT
>PCSL01000086.1:7134-10637 GCA_002772325.1 Chloroflexi bacterium CG23_combo_of_CG06-09_8_20_14_all_45_10 | reverse complement strand
ATTACTAGCTTGATAGCTAATGATTATGAGGTTATCCCAGCAGATAAATGCTATATTGAATGCAGCGCTGAAGACCACGATGGCGATAGCCTGAACTATATGTGGTCAGCCAGTAAGGGTGATATTTCAGGCACAGGGTCATCCGCTACCTGGACTACTCCTGAGGAAGAAGATAGTTATGACATAACAGTTATAGTTAGTGATAGGCAAGGTGGAGACGACATAAAATCCTTGACTATCAGGGTAGAACTCCCAGAGCCCCCAGTTATTGAGCGGTTAGTAGTTACTCCTGATGAACCTAAATATTTCGTTAAGCAATTAGTGGGATATGTAATCCTGAAAGGCAAAAGCTGTGAAATTGAATGTGTTGTTTCCGGTGGATACAAGCTAAGCTACGAGTGGTTAGCCAGCAAGGGTGATATCTCTGGCACGGGTTGCATAGTTACATGGACTGCACCTTCTCGTAAGTGTGATGTTACTCTCTCCGTAACAGTGTCTGATGGAAGTGGTAATGTAGTCAGCAAGGAAATCCTTTTTTATGTGAGGACGTGCCGCCAGTGCTTCGTATAGAATGGGATGATAAATTAGACTCCAGCTTGAAGCATTGACCCAGATCTATCGATTAGTATCCAGCAATAAGTAGTATGATGAGCTATACCTCTATCTTAGCAAAGAGAAGAGGCAGGCAAAACTGACATGTTTTCCTAGAGATTCCTGGCAGCCAGGTTTAGATTTGAACTGATGCCCCTTCGGATTATGAGCCCAACGAGCTACTGATGAAATCTTACTAACGACCTTTGTTTGAATTTACTTGAGTAGTCTGAGGTGGTAAAAGCTATTCTGGAGGAATGTTAAAGCCAGCATCTGGACAATAATTTCTGTGGAAGTTCATATATTAGAGTCAATCTCTTAAAGTAGCACCTAGTTCTTGATGTAATCTATCTACAATCCTCTGATGGGGTCTATTAACCTCTTCGTCGGTTAAAGTATGCTCAGGTGATTGATAAACAATCCTTATAGCGAAGGATTTCTTGCCTTCAGGTATCTGCTCACCTCGATAAAAGTCAAAGAGAGTGACTTTCTTTACTAGCGGGAAGCTTCGGATTACATCCTCCACCTGCTGATAGCTTACTTGCTTATCTATTACTAAGGCGATGTCTCTAGTTATGCTGGGAAACCGTGGGATAGGCTGATACTGCTTTACTTTAATTGCTTTGCTCAGCAACTTCTCTATATCCATTTCAATAAGATAAACAGCATCAGAAAGCTCGAAGGCTTGTGCTACCTTGGGATGCAAGTTACCTACAATACCCACTTTATCACCGCCGATGATTATATTAGCTGCCCTTCCAGGTAATAGGCTTTCATCATCACTGGCCTCAAAGGTTGCTTCTAGTCCCAATTGGTTCAAAAGGTTCTCTACTACCCCCTTAGCATCAAAAAAATTGAGCTGCTCCTTATTACCATGCCAGGACAATTCTGCCTCTGGGCCGCTAAGTGCAGCACAAAGCATTTCCTTTTCTTGTGGCAGCTTATTCCCTTGTGGCAAGAATATCTTGCCGATTTCAAATAATCTTATGCTCTTTTCCTCAATCCTTTGATTGTGTGCCAAGGTAGTTAGCAAGCCAGGACGCAAAGTAGTACGCAAGTATTCTTGCTCCTTGGTCATAGGGTTAGCTACTTTCAAAGATCTAACTTTCAGCTTGAGCTTTGGAGAAATTTTTTGCAACCTCTCTAAGCTAGTTAAAGAATAAGTCAGTATTTCTTGAAAACCGCAGCCGGTGAGAATATTTCGTAATCTTTGCTTAAACTCGAGCTCTGGTGTTGGTTCTTGTTTAGGTAAGGGAGAGCTAAGCCTGGTAACAGGAACCTTATCATAGCCGATAATGCGAACCACCTCTTCTACAAGATCGGCAGAGCATCTAATGTCGCTACGCCAATAAGGAGCCACTACCAAGATTTGTGACGCTGAGTCAGCATGCTGACATTCGAAGCCTAAGGATTGTAATACCTTAAGAATTTTAGCTAATGGTAACTCTAAGCCTGAAAGTCGCTTCACCTCCTCAGCAGAGAGCAATATGCCCTTTGGCTGTGATTTCCCGGGGTAAACATCTATTATGCTTTTAGCTGCCTTGCCACCAGCCAGCTCTAGTAGCAATTGGGTAGCTCGCTTCAGTGGTAGCAGTGGTAAGTCAGGATTTAGCCCTTTATCAAAGCGAATAGAAGCTTCACTTTGTAAATTAAGGCGACGGCATCCCTGACGAATGATTGCTTGGTTGAAATTTGCTGACTCTAGGAGAATAGAAGTGGTTTTATCTACAACCTCGGTATCCAATCCTCCCATAATTCCAGCAATAGCAACAGCCTTTTCTTTATCAGCAATGACTAAAGTATCGGGGCTAAGAACACGCTCTATTCCATCAAGGGTGGTTATAGTTTCGCCATTTCTAGCCCGACGGACGATAATCTGTTTGCCTTCAAGCTTATGATAGTCAAAAGCATGGAGAGGCTGCCCATATTCCAGCATCACGTAATTGGTAACATCAACCACATTGTTAATAGGACGCATGCCATAGCTACTCAGGCGATACTGTAGCCAATTAGGGGAAGGGGCTATCTTAATCCCTATAATTAAACTGGCACAGTACCTAGGACATAAACTCGGTTCAATTATGTCAACAGAAGCAAAGGAATCTATTGGAGTCTCTCTTTCTTCATAATGAATCTTGGGTAAATGAAGTGGTTGCTCAGTAAGAGCGGCAATTTCTCTAGCAATACCAATTATGGATAAGCAATCTGGGCGATTGGGCGTTATATCTAAATCAAAAATAACATCGCCTAGATAGTCTCTAAGAGGCATACCTATAGGAGCTTCTGGTGGTAATACCATGATGCCCTCGTGACTATCAGAGATCCCCAATTCCTTTTCAGAGCAAACCATGCCCTCAGAAAGAACGCCACGAATTTTAGCCGGCTTTAGCAAAATAGGTTTCCCAGTATGACCATTTATAAGTTGTGCTCCCACCGAGGCGAAAGGCACCTTCTGCCCGAGGCTAATGTTTGGGGCACCACAAACTACAGTAACCTGCTGGGGGCCGAGATTAACAGTAGCTAGCCTTAGGCGATCCGCATTAGGGTGAGGATTTAAAGCCGTTACTTCTCCTACTACTACGTTGTTCCAGGTGCTGCCTGTAGTCTGTATGTCTTTGACTTCCACGCCAGCTATAGTTAGCCTTCTGGCTAGCTCTTTAGGAGCAAGTTTGATGTCACTATAATCTTTAAGCCATTTAAGCGAAGCCTTCATGTTAGCTACTAAAATCTAGAATTGTTTTAAAAACCTAAGGTCATTACGGTAAAAGAGGCGAATATCGTCTATGCCGTAGCGAAGTATGGCAATCCGCTCTACACCTATACCAAAGGCAAAGCCACTATAAATTTCAGGATCAATATCACCACGCTTGAGGACATCGGGGTGGGTCATCCCTGCGCCCAATATTTCAATC
>PCSL01000086.1:6635-7124 GCA_002772325.1 Chloroflexi bacterium CG23_combo_of_CG06-09_8_20_14_all_45_10 | reverse complement strand
AGCCACACAGTCGGCAGCCAGTTCCATGACAGGCTGAGCACTCAATAGCCACCTCCACCCCAGGCTCGACAAAGGGGAAATAATCACATCGGAAGCGTACTTTCCTTTCCTCACCAAAAAGGCAACGACTAAATTCAAACAAAGTGCCTTTCAAATCAGCCAAAGTAATATCCTTGTCTATAGCTAATCCTTCAACCTGATATAACATAGATTCATGGGTAGCATCGGTTGCTTCATATCTATAAACCCGTCCTGGCATTATAGCTCTTATCGGTGGGCACTTCTTTTCCATCAGCCTTATCTGCATCGGCGAAGTATGGGTGCGCAAAAGCCTGGATTCTTTATCCATCTCGGGATCTACCCACAAAGTGGCGAACATATCTCGCGCCGGGTGCCATTGAGGGATATTTAGAGCCTCAAAGTTATAATAATCCCACTCAACATCAGGTCCCTCAAAAACTTGAAAACCCATGTTCTTAAAAACATCAC